>JAJAYN010000475.1 GCA_026786225.1 Burkholderiales bacterium
AACCTGCAGCGAACGCCTGCGTGGAAGCGAGCAAGAGCAGCGCCAGGAATGGTTTCTGCAGCAGTCGAACTGACGGATTCATATTCATGTTTTCTTCACGTGGGGATGGAGATGGAGCGGCAGATGGCGAGACGTCTATTGAATTGCAGCGATAACGGGTAAGCGTCATCACAAGCCGCCGGCAAACAGGCTGTTGCCGGTCATGCCGGCTAATTTCCATTGCGCGCTGACGTGGCGAAAAACAAATGTGGCGCGTCCCTTGGCCAAACCGGGTGCCAGGCCGGCGGTACTCAGATAGCGTTTTTCCCAATCGGCGCTGATGAGTACGTCTTCGCTGTTTGCGGCAACGCTGATGTTTTGTAGATGGATGCGAATTTCGCGCTGCTGCGCGAGGGAATCCTGAATTGATTTAACGAGCAGCGCAAGACCCACCAGGGTCGGTTGGATACCTGCCTCAACCTTTGCGCTGTCACCTTTTTCGAATGCGGCAAGCATCTCGCGTAATGCGTCCAGCGCCTGTTTGGTAGGTGCTTCGCCGACAGGATTTGTGGCTGACTGAATGGCACTGGATTGAAAATCAATCGCCATCGCCGGCTGAGGGAGAGCGATGCTGGCAAAGCCGCAGGCGGCGTGAGTGATCAAAACGTACATCGAGCGTGAGGGAACGCGAGGCATTTCTTACCAGCCCAGGTTGAGTTGTATGCCGACCACGCGTTCATCGGTGCGCAGGGCAACATCGCCAAGGTTGCGCTGCGTCGCGCGAAGATACGCTTTGAAAGAATTTTGCGGACCAAGCTGCTTCGCGACATCGAGTTGCACTGAGCGTGTGAGCAGCTCCGGTCCGCCTGTCGTCTGGCTGATGCTGGAGCCCTGGTAGGCCAGCGTGAATTGCGCCCATTCAGCGCGTTGTCCGTTTAGCATCAGGCCGTGTGAGCGCGATCTTGTTTCCGTGCCGGCGAAAGTCAACCGCTGGATTTGTTCACCGGCTGTCAACGACCAGCCGAAGGACCAGGGAATGATTGTGCCTGTGTAGGTGCGACCGAGTTGCGCCTGTATGCCGCTGGTGGTCGAGTCGCCCTGCGGATTACCATTGTTGGCAAGCTTGCCCGCCATTAAGCTGAAGTTGCCACTCCAGGTCGCGGAGCTATACGAGAGTGCGGCATTACTGTTTTGATTCCGATTGCCATGCTGCTGTGCGTCTTCACCCTGATTGGCAGTATTGGATAAAGACAACGCCAGACCGGGGAAGTCGGTACCGAAGTTGATGTTGGCGCGGCTGGTCAGTGAGCGCGTGATCGAGGAAGTCGCCATGACGGGAAACGGTGGTGGCAGAGCGGGATCCATCGGTGCGGCCAGCAGAATCAGTCCGGCAGTCCGGCTGGCGGCGTTGCGATAATCAACACCCACCGTGACCCAGGAGGCTGCGGTCCAGTCTCCGCCGATGTATGACTCCTTGACCCCGGGCGGCACCGACTGCGAGAGTGACACGAATTTCGGATCGATATCGTGGTAGCCACCGCGCAGGCTCCAGGAGGATTGTCGGTAAGACCCATCGACGAGGAGCGCATCGCCCTTGCGGGCCGGCTGGTAGCGCTCTTCGAATCTGCTCATTGCGACTTCCGACGTCACGGTCCAGGGTCCATCCTGATAAGACAATCCGGTCGACAGCGCACGGGCATCGGTGGGCTGCTGCGAAACTCGGGCGGCATCCAGACTTTCAACGTTGTCGCTGTAGCCCTGCAATGTTGTGAAAAACTTCAATCCCGGCGCCAGCGCGTACTCAACCTTGGTGCCGAGAACACGTCTCACAAAGCGGCTACGGGCAGGAGTGTTATCCAGCGGTGTGCGGTTGTACAACGCTTCCCAGCTATCGGACACCATGCCGCCGTATCCCGAGACTGTCCAATCACCCAACTGCTGTTGCACATTCAACCCGCGCAGTCCAAGTGTGGTGCCGAGCTGCGAAAAGCTGATCGCCGTATCGCCGGCACCAATCTGATAGCCCTGACCAGTGCGTCCGACTTGCAGACTGTTAAGTTGATTGGGATAGCGCGACACGACCGACCGATCATTGCTCGCTGCCAGTGCAAATTGCACAAAGTTCACTTGGCCGCCAGGCTCGATGAGCCTGATGTTTGTCGCAAAGACGGTCTTGGCGAAGTTGCCGGTATTGAGTGGCGTTGCAAAAGGCGGCGAACCCGGCGGCGCAGGTGGGGGCTTGATGTCGTTGTTGTAGGTATCAACGGTCAGTGTACTGCGCCACTCAAGCTTGCTTTCGCCATCGGATACCTTGACGACATCTGGCACCATCTGGCTCCCCGACGCCGCCTGCCACGCTTTCCGTGCGTCTTCATTGCCGTCGGATGCCGACAACGGTGGAGAATTCCCCTGCGCCATTGCTACGCTGGCCGACAATGGCGAGCCGCACATAAGCCAGATCAAAAGTGATCGGTGTCTTGACTTTCGCGGATGAGGCATACGACTTTCCCGTTGATTGCATGATCGATGCATATCGCGGGAACACCCCGCAATATTCAACATGAGTCGTGGCGTTAGTGTTCGAGGTTCAACTTAGTTGGCCGGATGCCGCGGCGGCACAGTTATTTATCGTGTTGATCACAACGCCGATTCCTGAGACCGAAACACGCAGGGCAAAACTTGTTTGAACCTGTATTTGACGAGGGCCACCCCCTATTGTGAAAAATCGCACATCAGTCCGGCACATTTGTTGATTCTGTAAGTCATCTGTAAGCCCGCACCCAAGGTCGGGGCCATATCGTTCGTCCATCATTTCATGGGGAACGAAAATGGAAAGTTTTGTTGTAGGCATTTACCGCCGTGCCGACGCCGGTCCGCCGACGCTGATTGACGCGCTGGGGTCAGTTGCGAGCGGCCAGCGTCGCGCATTTCACAATCGCACCGAGCTGGTGGCGATGCCAGACAGCGATATTGTCTGCATCAAACCAGTGGCGCGCAGGGTCGTTGCAGCGCAGTCCGCCACGAGAGTCGCCAAGTGAGCGCGCTGGCGACGGTAGTATCTCCTTCGCAGATGACATTCCACTCGGCGGATCCGTTGGCGATGCTCATTGATCGTGTTGCCGGGGCCGACCGGCAGGCGCTGGCGGAGCTTTACCGGCGAATGAGCCGCAAGATTTTCGCGTTCGCGCTACGGCACTTGAATGATCGTGATCTCGCCGAAGGCGTGGTTGTCGACACGATGTTTGAGGTTTGGAAAAACGCCGCCCGTTTCGGTCGCGGATCATCTGTCAGCACCTGGATACTTGGCATCGCCAGGCACAAGGCGCTCGATGAGGTACGCCGCCGTGCCAGGTATGTCCCGTTCGATGAAACGACAGATGTTGATGTCGAAGATGAAGGTTGCTCCGCGTTTGACATCGTGGCCGCGCGTCAGACGCGGGAGCGGCTGAACGAATGCCTCGCGCGATTACCCGGCGAGCAGCGCGAATGCATCCACCTTACTTTTTTTGAGGAGCTGAGCCAGGCTGAGATCGCTGAGTTGCAAGGGGTGCCGGAGAGCACGGTTAAAACGCGGCTATTCCATGCGCGCCGAAAGCTCAAAATCATGTTGAGCCGCCGCGCGGACTGTGTCAGCGACCTGGCGTAACTTGCGTGAACACAATGCCTGTCGCCAGCGGCAAGTTAGCTTTCCAGCGGCAGGCATTGAAGGTGCGCCAGTTTGGACTATTGCAGGCCCAATACCATCTTGAATTTCGTCGGTCTGTCTGCCCAATCTGGCTATACCATCTTCATCAGACGGTCCAGACCGGCACTGCTGTCGCATGTTGGTGTTTGTCCGCGAACACAGTCTGCGAGGGCAATCACCTCGTAAAGTTCGACGCGGCATCTGGCCGATATCGAAAGCAGGTGCGCCACACGACGTCGATCTTCCGGGGCCAGGGTGTCGTTAACGAACCACGGTACCAAGGCTTGAAATTGTTGCCAGGCTTCGGGCGTCAAAGAGCTGGCATTCATTTTTGCGCGCCAAGCTGATCGGGGCCATCAAGTTGCGCGTGTCGTTGGCCATGCATAAAGGACTTGAAGCCATGAAATGGGCCGAACCGCAGGCAAGTGAGATTTTTGATAATGAACCCTTGTGACGTCGTTTGCGATCCGCGGTACCGGCAGCACTGAAGCCTGCGTGTGCGCCGCATTCGGTTGATGCTATCTGAGAGTGAGTCGCCGCACGCGCCGGATGGGTTCAAGCTAAAACATTGAGGTGCAGGCTGCAATGGCGCCATTCAAGTTGCGATGAAAGACCAATGGAAAATCAATGAAGGAGATCCATATTTGGCGGCCCTTACGGGGCATATTTGTCGCGGAAGCCTCGCCGAATGGCGATTTACGTCAAAATATGCGGGCTAGACGACTATTGCAACCCCAGCATCAATCCAATATTTTGCAGGGCTGCGCGTCCTGCGCCTTTGCCCAGATTGTCCAATCGCGCGATCAGCACCGCCTGCCCGTTCTTCACGTTTTCGAAGACAAACAGCTCCATTTGGTTGGTGCCGTTTAGTGCCTCGGGATCCAACTCTGCGGGTGGGTCTCCACCGAACAACATGACTTTCACGTGCGGCTTGCCCGCGTAATGCGCATTGAGGCAATCGACTAGTTGCTGCCCGCTTACTGTTTTCGGAAGCGACCATAAATTCAGCGGCACATGCAGCAGCATTCCCTGGCGATACGCGCCTACGGAAGGCGTGAACAGCGGTGCATGGAGGAGGCCGGCGTACTTTTGCATCTCCGGCAGATGTTTATGGTTCAGTTTCAGGCCATAGGTAAACACGGTCGATTTGTTTTCGCCGCGCTCAAACTCTTCCACCATTTGCCGTCCGCCACCGCTGTAACCCGATACGCCCCAAGTGGTGATGGCATGGTTGGCTGGGAGCAGGCCGGCATCGACCAGTGGCCGCACCAGTGCGATGAAGCAGGTGGACCAGCAACCGGGATTTGATACCCGGCGGCTCTGCGCGATCCGCTGCTCCTGGGCTGACGTCATTTCCGGAAAGCCGAATGCCCAATCCGGTAGCACCCGGTGTGCTGTGCTGGCATCGATCACGCGAACGTCAGGATTGTCTATCATCGTCACGGATTCACGCGCGGCGTCGTCGGGCAAACACAAAATAGCGAGGTCTGCGCTGTTTAGCAGGCGCTTCCGTTCACCTGCGTCTTTGCGTTTGTCGGGTGCGATGCTGATGACTTCGATGTCCGCACGCTCGCGCAACAACTCACGGATCAAGAGACCGGTGGTGCCGTGTTCGCCGTCGATGAAGATTTTTGGCTTGGACATTCGCTAATCCGTACGAAAAAATTAAACTGGACCTTAAGCCTGCGTCAACATGGTCTCAGCATTTGAGACTTCGAACTTGCCTGGGCCTTCGAGGTTCAACGTCTTGACGACACCGTCGACGACCAGCATTGAAAAGCGCTGCATGCGTACACCCATGCCTTTGCTTGTCAAATCAAATTCGAGCCCGAGCGCTTTGGTCCAGGTGCCAGAGCCGTCGCCGAGCATGCGTACTTTGCCATCGGTGTGCTGGTCTTTCGCCCACGCGCCCATGACGAACGCATCGTTGACCGACACGCACCAAATTTCGTCGACGCCCTTTGCCTTGAGTGCATCGTAGTTGGCAACATATCCCGGCACGTGTTTGGCAGAGCAAGTCGGGGTAAAGGCACCAGGCAGACCGAAAACAGCAATTTTTTTACCCTTGACCAGATCGCTCACGTTGACGCTGTTGGGGCCAATCGAGCAGCCGGCGGTTTCGACTGCAATGAACTCGCTCAGGGAACCGTTTGGCAGTGTGTCTCCGACTTTAATCATGTTGATGCTCCTTTATGGTGTCGTTAATCAAGTGGGTCCAATTTCGTGGGGTGCATAGGTAAATGAGTCGGCAAAAAACGCATCATCCGGCAGCCCTTTTGCAGCAAATACTTTTCGGCCAAGCTCGATCATGACTGGTGCGCCGCAAGCGTAGACCTCATAACCGGCAAGTGATTCAAAATCATCGGCAATTGCCTGATGCACAAAGCCGGTACGTCCTTGCCAATTATCCTCGGGTTTGGGTTCAGATAAAACCGGGATAAACGTAAAGTTGGGATGTTCCTGCTGCCATTGGACGGGTAACACCGGCATATACATGTCCTGCAATGAGCGGCAGCCCCAGTAAAGCACCATTTCACGGTCGATATGGGTGTACAGCGCATGCTCAATCACCGCTTTGATCGGCGCAAAGCCGGTACCACCGGCCATAAAGATTATCGGTTTGTCTGAGTCTTCACGCAGAAAGAATGTACCGAGCGGCCCTTCAAAACGAAGTATTGCGCGATCACGCATCTCGTTGAAAACGAAGTTGGTAAATTCGCCACCCGGGATCAAGCGCATATGCAATTCAACATATTGATCGTGATGTGGTGCATTGGCCATCGAGAAACTGCGTCGCTTGCCGTCTTTGAGCAAAATATCGAGATATTGGCCCGCCAAAAACTGCAAGCGCTCCTGTGCAGGTAGCTTGAGAGAGAGGATTGCCACATCGGGGGCGACTATTTCTTTCTTTTCGACACGGCATGGCAGTGTGCGGATCTGGATGTCGCCGGTACCGCCGATTTCCTTTATGTTGAGTGTCATGTCCGAGAGCGGCTTGCCGACGCAAAACAACGCCTTGCCCAGAGATTTTTCCACTGGTGTCAGTGTGCGCTCCTGATAGTTACCGAAATCGAATTCGCCGGCAACGATGGTGCCTTTGCACGATCCGCACGCGCCATTTCGGCAACCATATGGCAGGCCAATTCCCTGGCGGAGGGCGGCATCGAGCACGGTTTCATCGGCCACGACGCGGAAGGTATTACCCGAGGGGGTGAGGGTGATCTGGTATTCGGTCGTCATTTCGGTTTCAGGTTTTCTTTTGTCTATACTGGCGCGCTCATATGAAAAAAGCGCAAAACATTCTTATCGCTGGATTTGGCGACATCGGCAAGCGCGTTGCCTTTAAACTCCGTCAATGCCAGCACTTTCAGATCGAGGCGCTGATCAGAAAATCCAGCACAGTTGCACGCCATCCGGAGGTCGCTGGAGTCACCGGAGTACATCTGCTAAAAGGTGATTTGGGCAATCCGCGTTCGCTGCAAAAAATTCACGGTCGCGCGGACACGGTCTTGCATTTCGCGCCCCCTCCCGGCACAGGCAAGTTCGATACCTTTACCAAAAACCTGCTGCGCGCGCTTGCTGGATCGAGTCGCATCGCTCATCGCGCGACGCATCAATGCCTGCATTCACGACTGTCGATGCTACCACGGCGAATTGTCTACATCAGCACCACCGGTGTCTACGGAAATTGCGATGGTGAGGTGATTGACGAGACGCGTCCCGTGAAACCGGAATCGGCGCGGGCTAAGAGACGCGTCGATGCCGAAAAACAATTGCGAAAATGGGGGCGATCATACGACGTCGCCATCACCATCCTGCGTGCGCCCGGTATTTATGCCAAAGACCGCCTCCCGCTGGATAGGCTGAAGCGGCAAACACCAGTGCTGACACCAGCGGATGACGTTTTCACCAACCACATTCATGCCGACGATCTTGCTGCGGCCGTCGTCATGGCAATCCGCCAACGCCAGCCAAAGCGCTACAGGGTTTTCAATATAGTCGATGACAGCCAACTAAAGATGGGCGACTACTTTGATCAGGTGGCGGATGCTTTTGGTTTGGCTCGGCCTCCGCGCATTCGCAGGGAAGATGCAGAGTTGAGAATCGCGCCAGCGTTGCTTAGCTTTATGGGGGAATCGAGGCGGATAGGTAATGCCCGAGCGAAGCGTGAACTGAAGCTTGAGTTGAATTACCCTACCGTGGGGGACACACTGCCTGCCATGCAGGCGGGGATGGAGAATTTGCGGGGCTAAGCCATTATCAAAGGCGTGGGTAACTGCCGTGCCGCTTGGCGTCTCGCTTTGCATGGGAAATACGACTGTGGAAATCCACGACGAGCTCGAATGACCCGACCGGGAAAAACGCGTTAGCGCTCTCGGCGAAATTCGCCTTCGATGACGCCGCCGCGTTGTGCCTCGGACTGCGGGGTCGCGCCGCGGTTTGCACGTGTTGTGGCGAATTGATAAGCTGGTTCGCGGACGGGCAGCAACAGTAGTACAAGTGCCATTACGTCAGAAATGATACCGGGGAAAATGAGCAACAAACCCGCCAGAACGGTGCGAAAACTGTCGATGATCGCCGCGAGCGAAAATTGACCGCGCGACAATTCGCCTGCCAGCCGCGTGATGAGCGAAAATCGCGCCTGTTTGATCAGGACGATACCGGCGATACCGGCGAACAGTAACCAGCCAACGACCCAGCCACCGTGATCCTGGCCCAGCGTATATAAGACCGCGCCTTCCAGCAGCGGGAATCCCATTAGAATGCCTAGCATTAGCAGTCTCATGATATTTGCCTTACTTTCTTTTCCGTGTGTTACACAACTTTGTACCCTTTGCAGCTGTCTATCCAGTTTGGGGCCACTAGTCGTGATTGCTACAGTACCCGACCAGAATCTTGGTGTAAAGATCACTGCGTCATTGTTACCACATTCGCTTGGGTACAGCGTATGGACAGAAGGCGTCTTTACTTTTGGCAACATACGGTGGTTCTGCCTATTTTGGAGATTTCTTTAAACTGGATAAAAAAAGTATGTCTTTCCGATGGTGGGGTCTGTGGAAGGGGAGTTTCTTCCATTGCGCGTTTGTGTTGCGGGCTGGGTTGGTGGTCGCTGTAGGGTTTATGGCATTAACGGCCGCCAGCACCGAATCCGACTTGCTTGAACCCGAACGTGCGTTTCAACTTTCAGCGCGTTTCAGCGACCATAAAACCGTGGAGTTGAATTACAAAATCGCGGACGGGTACTACCTTTACCGGCCACGGTTCAAGTTTGCACCCGAACCGACGACGTCCGCCAAATTTGGGATTGCCAGATTTTCGAAAGGGAAAATGAAGCAGGACCCAACATTTGGGTGGGTGGAAACCTATCGCGACAGCGTGAGCATATTTTTACCCGTCGCGATGCTGGAAACGCACATTTCACGGGGGCAGCCTTTGCGGCTCAAGATTACGTCACAAGGCTGCGCCGACGCTGGCATATGTTACCCGCCGTTTCAGCAGGTAGTCTCCCTTCAATACGGCAGTCTGGCGTTGGCATTTCCTGAGCCGGCAGCAAATATTGGGACCGACCGGCCAGTGCAATCCACAGCGCCTCAAAATGCGCCCACTTCTTCACTGAGCGAGTTACTTCGTAAGCCGAAGTAAAACTCTGTACGACACGGCAAATTCTCGTGCCAAAACGATTTCTCATCGCGGCCATTGTCTTACTTGTGGCGCTTGCGGGCGTTGCGCTTTGGCTCGACCGCTCAGACCTAGCGACTTTGCCGTTGGCTGCCAAGTCGCACGCTACTGTTGCGGCAACTGCAGTTAGTCCCGGCGCCTTATATAGCGCAAAATTCTCTGATCTCCAGGGCAATGTGCAGGGTTTGGGTCAGTGGGACCGAAAGCTGTTGATTGTGAATTTTTGGGCCACCTGGTGTGGACCATGCAAAGAAGAGATTCCAATTTTGGTAAAAATCCAGGAGAAATTCAGTGGCAGAGACGTACAAATTGTTGGTATTGCCGTCGATTCTTCTTTAAATGTAGCTAATTACTCTCGAAGTATAAAAATAAATTACCCGATTTTCCCCGACGAAGTTGGTGCCATTGCGTTTTCAAAGCGACTTGGCAATCGTCTGGGGTTGCTACCGCATACGGTGGTCATTGCGCCGGGGGGCACCGTCATTTACAATAAGCTGGGCGTAGTGACTGAGGCTGAGCTTGTCGATATCATTGCTAAAAATGCACCCATTTGATATTAAAAACACCTTAAAATTACTTATCCTAGAAATTGAGTGAAAGTCTGCAAGTGCAGCAGCATCAGATTGTCACTGCCACGCAGGCTTTTTTATCTCCTAGCATTCGCGCGCATAAAAACAACAGTTGTCGCATATTTCCAACTCGTGGGTTGCCTTATCTTCGGCGAAAAACTGGACAATTTCCGCCAATTTGAGGCAAACTGCCCCCATGTTGAAAATACTGTTGTTGCACGGACCTAACTTGAACCTTCTCGGCACGCGAGAACCAGCCGTTTATGGCAGCACGACGCTGGCTCAGATCGATGCGCGGTTGCAGGAGAAGGCGAAGCTCGCCAACATTCAATTGGACTGTTTCCAGACCAATGGCGAGGGCGTGCTGATCGACCGCATACATGCGGCAAAGCTCGCTGGCGTAGGGTTCATCGTCATCAACCCGGGTGCTTACACGCATACCAGCATTGCGTTACGTGATGCGCTCGCTGCCGTTGCAATTCCCTTTATCGAGGTGCATTTGTCAAATGTTCATGCGCGCGAAGAGTTCCGCAGGCATTCATACCTGTCCGAACTTGCGGCGGGAGTGATCACAGGTCTGGGTGCAGACGGATATGAATTTGCATTGGACGCAGCCATCGGGCGTATCTGCAAACACACAAAGTAGCCTTGGTCCGCGCTTAAATCGGTGCAGCATTAGTGCGACCGATCGATCAATAAGCCGGCAGTTGATTCGCGGCATGAGAGGATTCATCGATGGACCTGAGAAAAATCAAAACACTTATCGATCTGGTGCAACAATCAGGAATCGCGGAACTTGAAATCACTGAGGGTGAGGAAAGAGTACGTATCAGCCGATATGGTGTTCCTGGTACCTACGCGCCTGCACCGCAGGCTGCGTCGTCATATGTGCTACCGGCAGAGCTAACTGCCGCAGCCCCGGCAGTGACACCCGGGCCGACTGAACCCACCGGCCACACGCTGAAATCGCCAATGGTGGGTACATTTTATCGATGCCCATCGCCGGGCACGCCGTCGTTCGTCGAGGTTGGACAAACGGTTACGAAGGGACAGACGCTTTGTATCATAGAGGCGATGAAGTTGCTCAATGAAATCGAGTCTGACGCAGCCGGTGTGGTCAAGGCAATTCTGGTGGAGAATGGGCAGCCAGTCGAATACGGCCAGCCACTTTTCATCATCGAATAGTCCAGGCTAAGCATATGGCGGTATTCAGCTCAGGCCCCAGACCGGGCGCCATGTTCGAAAAGATATTGATTGCCAATCGGGGCGAGATCGCATTGCGCATTCAGCGCGCTTGCCGCGAACTGGGAATCAAGACCGTGTGCGTGCACTCAGAGGCAGATGCTGACGCAAAATACGTCATGCTGGCAGATGAATCGGTATGCATAGGTGCTGCGCCGTCCAAGGATAGCTACCTCAATATTCCCGCAATTATCAGTGCTGCTGAAGTGACGGACGCGCAAGCAATCCATCCAGGCTACGGGTTTCTTTCCGAGAATGCGGACTTCGCAGATCGGGTCGAAAACTCGGGGTTCGTATTCATCGGTCCCAAGCCAGAGAATATCCGCACCATGGGCGACAAGGTCGCGGCAAAAGCGGCAATGAGAAAAGTCGGCGTTCCCTGTGTGCCTGGCTCTGAAGGCGCGCTGCCGGATGACCCAAAAGAAATTCGCAAGATTGCAGCTGCTGTTGGATACCCGGTAATCATCAAGGCCGCGGGCGGCGGCGGCGGTCGTGGAATGCGTGTCGTGCATACCGAAGCCGCACTAGTAAATGCCGTGCAGATGACCAAAGCTGAAGCGCAGTCTGCTTTCAACAATCCAATGGTCTATCTGGAGAAGTTTCTCGAAAACCCGCGGCACATAGAAATTCAGGTGTTGGCGGACGAGCACAAAAGCGCCATTTTTCTCTGGGAACGTGATTGTTCAATGCAACGCCGCCACCAGAAAATTATCGAGGAAGCACCCGCGCCCGATTTAAAGGTACGGCTGCGAGACCGTATCGGTGAGCGCTGCGCCGAGGCTTGCATAAAGATGGGCTATCGCGGCGCAGGGACATTCGAATTCCTGTATGAAAACGATGAGTTCTTTTTCATCGAAATGAACACCCGTGTCCAGGTGGAGCATCCCGTAACGGAAATGATCACCGGCGTGGACATTGTTCAGGAGCAAAATAGTATCGCTGCTGGCCATAAAATGCGCTATAGGCAAAAATATATTAAGTTGCGCGGCCAAGCAATCGAATTTAGCATCAACGCTT
>JAJAYN010000476.1 GCA_026786225.1 Burkholderiales bacterium
CGCGCCATGGAACTGGGCGCGAACAGCTTTTTCGATAAATCTGCTGAATACGACAAACTCAGGGACACTTTGCATTCGTTGCAAGTACATTAGCCAGAGCCCGTTTTTGTTTGCAGGAACAATGTTCAAAACCGTACAACGACCGACGCATGCGCCCGCAGTTGCGCCAGCTCTGCTTCCAGACTGCGTATCTGCTCCATCAATGTGAGTGCGAGCGCCAAGGCGTGTGCGTCGAGCTCGAGGTCTTCGCGCAGACGGCTCGCTTTGCGTAGTGTGACGACACAATCGGCGCGGAAAGCCCACGGAACTTCGTTGTAATTGATCGGTGCGAGTGCGCCGAGCTCGACCAACTCATGGACTTCAATCTCGCTCACCCCGGATAGCGCGGTGAGGTCTTCCAAAGACATGCGCTGCGCGCGATCAAGCCACACAACATCGTAGGTTTCAGCCTGCATTTGCGGCCTCCTCGTTAAATTTACTGCGTGGATTGAAGGTAGAGGCTTCGGCCATCTCCTTGAACAACACCTTTTCGCGCTCGCTGATTGTCGGTGGCATGACGATTTTTACCATCGCAAAAAGATCGCCTGCTTGACCGGCCGATTTTCCTTCTTCCGTACTGCCCGGCTTGGGTAAGCCGCGCCTGGCAAGACGCAACGGCTGTCCGTTGGTGGTTGCCGGGGCCACTTTGAGATTGACGGCACCCGCCAGCGTCGGCACCTCAACGGTGGCCCCCAAAGCGGCCTCCCACGGCGCGAGCGGCAGATCGATATAGAGGTCAAAGCCGTCCACGCGATAGAGGCGATGCGGTCGCAGCTTGATATTCAGATAAAGATCACCGTCGCGTCCACCGTTATGGCCCTTGCTGCCCTGCCCGCGCAGCCGGAGCCGCTGTCCTTCCGCAGCACCTTTGGGGATGCGTACTTCAACCGTGCGCGCCTCACGTCGCATCCGCCCGTGCTGATCATGTACCGGCACGCTCAGGCTGAGTGAAACCTGCGTTCCCCGAAAAGCGTCTTCCAGATTAATTTCGGCAGTGACATCGAAGTCCTCGCCGGGGATCGGAGAATTTGCATTGCGCTGACCACCGTCATGACGCGCAAAGCTGGCGAACAAATCTGAGAGATCAATACCCTCAAATGACGACTGACCATCGTTGAACTGCGTATTGAATTCCTTACCCCAATCACGCGATGGCACGAAATCCTCGCCCGACTGGTGTTTGCCGAGGCGATCATATGCGGCGCGCTTGTCGGTGTCCTTGAGCGTTTGGTACGCTTCAGCGACGTCTTTGAATTTCGCTTCGCCTTCCGGGTCTTTTGACACGTCCGGATGATACTTCCGCGCCAACTTGCGATATACCTTCTTGATATCGTCGTCGCTGGCGGTACGTTCGATACCGAGGATGCTGTAGTAGTCCTTGTATTTCATTGATTACCCAGTTCTGAAACGATACCTTCGTGGTCGCAACGCCATCGTGGCGGTCTGCACTTGCCAGATGGAAGGCGCATCGTAGTTTTGATATGCGTCAAACCTGCCGACTGCCAGAGGGCAAAGCTACAAACAAAGGCCGGCGATGTCTGTGCGGTAGTGCACGCAGTGCGCGTGTCATGTGCGTTCCCGCACATACAACGCACCGCCGGTTGTTTAATCTTCGCCTTATGAAAACGCTGCCGATGGAACTCGCCGCAATCGCGCAGCCTACACCGCAGGAAATTGCGTTGTCGGGCAACTGGACTGCGCGCGGGATTGGTGGCATCGAGCTAAGGCTCGATGCCGTAAGCATCCCGGCCAACTCTGCGCTGATCGCCGACGGCTCTCAGGTGCTGGCCTTGGACACAGCCGGTGCCTGGATATTGCAACGCATGCTGTTGCGCTTACGCAGTGAGGGCAGCAGCGTCACCTTGGAGGGCTTGCAGCCACAATTCTCCAAGCTGCTGGAAGTGGTGGCAAAACAGGTTGCCGATCAGGCGAGCAATCCCGCTGCTGCCGAAATCATAGCGCCCGGACCGCTCGAGGGTATTGGCAGAAGCGTTCAATCGGCAGCTGAACAGAGCGTTGCCCTGCTCAGCTTTGTCGGTGAAAGCGCCACAGCGCTCGCTGGTTGCATTACGCACCCGTCGCGCATTCGCTGGCGGCCTATGATGTTCAATATCCGTCGTGCCGGATTCGACGCGCTGCCCATCGTCGGGTTGTTATCGTTCCTGCTTGGTATCGTGGTCGCCTACCAGGGTGCGGATCAACTCTCAAAATATGGTGCCAACATCTTCGTCGCAGACCTGGTCGGTTTGTCGATGCTGCGTGAGTTCGCACCGCTGATCACGGCCATCATCATCGCCGGTCGCTCGGGCTCAGCGTTTGCCGCGCAAATTGGAACCATGACCGTGACTGAGGAAATCGACGCCATGCGTACGATTGGCATTTCGCCACTGGACTTGCTGGTGCTGCCGAAAATCATCGCACTACTGATCGCGATGCCGCTGCTGACGCTATTCGCGGATGTGCTCGGCGTATTTGGCGGCATGCTGATGGCGCAGGCACAGTTGGCGGTCACTTACGCCGATTTTCTCGAGCGATTTGTCAAAGCGGTCAGCGTCACGGCATTTCTGGTGGGCATTGGCAAAGCGCCCGTGTTCGGGCTCATCATCGCTATCGTCGGATGCTTTCAGGGTTTTCGTACCAAGGGTGGCGCCGACAGTGTTGGTCGCCAGACCACGCGCGCCGTGGTGCAGTCGATCTTTCTGGTGATCGTGGCTGATGCGTTATTCTCGGTCGCGTTCAGTGCGCTGGATCTCTGACGTGCAACTCGCCGCGCAACGTACCGACAAGAAAACCAGCGACGTCGTGATTGACATGCGTAAAGTATCGACGCGCTTTGGTAGCCATGTCGTTCACGCCGAAATCGACCTCGAAGTGCGACGCGCAGAAATATTCGCCTTGATCGGCGGCAGCGGCTCGGGCAAATCCACGCTGCTCCGCGAAATGATCCTGCTGCATCGGCCGGACTCTGGTTCCATCGTCGTGCTTGGCAACGATTTGGACAATCTCAGCGACGAGGACGCGTTGGCATTGCGGCAGCGCTGGGGGGTGATGTTCCAGCACGGCGGGCTATTCGGCTCCCTGACAGTGAAAGAGAATATCGGCTTGCCGCTGCGCGAGCACACCGATCTTTCTGACTCATTGATCGACG
>JAJAYN010000477.1 GCA_026786225.1 Burkholderiales bacterium
CTACTCTACCGGCGCGAAGATTGCCTCCACCGTCGGGCCGCGCATGATCCGTATGCAGTTAGAACTCGGCGGCAAAGACCCAACCTACGTGCGCGCGGACGCCGATGTGAACGTCGCTGCAGAGTCGCTGGCGGACGGCGCCATGTATAACACCGGTCAAAGCTGCTGCTCCGTCGAGCGCATTTACGTTGACGCCAGTATCTACGATGCGTTCGTTGATGCATTCATGGCGACGGTGCATGGCTTCAAAGTCGGCGATCCGCTGGATGAATCAACGTACATCGGCGCATTGACGCGCGCACCGCAACTCGATGTGCTCGAAGCGCAAGTTGCCGAAGCTGTCGCCAAAGGTGCGCGCCTGCTCACCGGCGGCAAGCGCATCCAGCAGCCCGGCAACTGGTTCGAGCCGACCGTATTAGCGGACGTCAATCACGACATGGAGTTGATGCGCGAAGAAAGCTTCGGCCCGATCATCGGTATCCAGAAAGTGGCAGACGATGACGAAGCTATTGCGCTGATGAACGACACGCGCTACGGCCTCACCGCAGGCGTGTTCACGCGCAACGGTGCAATAGCTGAAGCGCTTTTGGCGCGGGTCAATTCCGGATCGGTGTACTGGAACTGCTGTGATCGCGTCAGCCCGCGTCTGCCGTGGTCCGGTCATGCAGATTCAGGATTTGGCGTCACACTGTCCACGTACGGCATCCAGACCTTCACACGCCCCAAAGCCTGGCACCTGCGCCAACCATGAGCGCGCCCGCCGGGACGCGGCTGGCGCTCTTCGATCTCGACAACACCCTGCTGACCGGCGACACAGACGTACTATGGTGCGGCTTCCTGATCGCATGCGGTCGACTTGATCGCGAAACATTTGCGGCGGCGAACGCCGATATGGAGAAGCGCTATCAAGCGGGCAATGCGACCGCTGCGGAATTCTGTGCTTTCTATGTCTCGCTGCTCAAGGGAATCACCCGCGCTGACGGCGAAGTGTTGCGTCAACAATTCTTTGAGGAGTGGATTCGCCCGCGGATTTCAGATGATGCACGTGCGCTGGTGGAGAAGCATCGTGCGTGCGGCGATGTGCTGATTCTTACGACGGCCACCAATCGGTTTACGACTGAATTGACGGCGTGCGATCTGGGCATCGAACACCTGATCGCGATTGAAATCGAGGAAGTGGACGAAGTCTTCACCGGCAATACGCTCGGCGTACTGAACATGCGAGAAGGCAAAGTCGTGCGCCTGATGGAATGGCTGAACGGGCGCGACTGGGATGTATCGCTGTTAAAGGATGCGACGTTTTACAGCGATTCGATCAATGATCTGCCATTGCTGTCGGCGGCGGCGCATCCGATAGCGGTAGACCCTGACGCAAAACTCGCGCCGCTGGCAGTAGAACTTGGCTGGACAACGATCAAACTGCGAAGAAACGGTTGAAACTCCAATGCTGGCGGGCTTCCCAGCGCGTTTTGCCGCTGAACGGCAAGCTGGATGCGGGCTTGCATTTTTCCCGCGCAAAATGAACGGCCCGCCATAGGCGGGCCGTTCATGGATCGATGCGACGATGAAGCGAAGCGTCAGGCTGCAATCGCTTCCTTCAGCTTCAATTCCGAGCAAGCCCTCTGAATCCTGCGGCACGCTTCTTCCAGCACTTCAGTGGAAGCGGCATACGAGACGCGAAAGTGTGGCGACAAGCCGAATGCCGCGCCGTGCACCACTGCAACCCCCTGCGAATCGAGCAAATAGCCGCAAACGTCTTCGTCGTTCTTCAACGTTTGCCCGGACGGTGTCGTCGCGCCGATCAATCCTGCACAGCTTGGGTAAACGTAGAACGCGCCTTCGGGCGTATGACAATTCAGGCCCTGCGCGGCGTTGAGCATTTTGACGACGAGGTCGCGGCGTTGTTTGAATACCGCATTGTTTTTTGCAATGAAATCCTGTGTGCCGTTAAGCGCTTCGACTGCCGCCGCCTGGCTGATCGAAGAAGGGTTCGATGTCGATTGCGATTGAACGTCGCCCATCGCTTTGATGAGATGCTCTGGTCCGCCCGCATAGCCGATGCGCCAGCCGGTCATGCAATAGGCCTTGGATACGCCGTTCATGGTGAGCGTGCGGTTGTAGAGCGAGGGCTCGATTTGCGCAGGGGTGAAGAATTTGAAATCGTCGTAGACCAGGTGTTCGTACATGTCGTCCGTCAGCACCCACACGTGCGGATGGCGCACGAGCACGTCGGTGATGGCTTTCAATTCGTCGTGCGTGTATGCAGCGC
This sequence comes from Burkholderiales bacterium, assembly GCA_026786225.1. Taxonomy (GTDB): domain Bacteria; phylum Pseudomonadota; class Gammaproteobacteria; order Burkholderiales; family Usitatibacteraceae; genus UKL13-2. The sequence goes on from JAJAYN010000477.1 coordinate 2,270, forward strand.
CACTGGGGTTCGAGGGGGAGTTCAGAAGTACCCATTTTGTCTTTGGCGTAATCGCCTTTTCAAGGTCGGCCGCTTTCATCTTGAAGCCGGTCTCCTGCGTGCAAGCCACGAACACTGGCGTGCCCTCTGCGAGCAGCACCATCTCCGGGTAGGAAACCCAATAGGGCGCGGGGATGATGACTTCGTCGCCTGCGGAGAGTGTTGCCATGAAGGCGTTGTAAAGCACCTGCTTGCCGCCGGTGCCGACTGTAACTTGTTTGGTCGTGTACGTGAGCCCATTTTCGCGCTTGAACTTGGCGACGATGGCTTCTTTCAGTTTTGCGGTGCCATCGACGGCGGTGTATTTGGTGTCGCCGCTTTGAATCGCCTTGATCGCTGCCGCCTTGATGTTGTCCGGGGTATCGAAGTCCGGTTCGCCGAAGGAGAGGGCGATGATATTGCGGCCCTGTGCCTTCAAGGCGGCGGCCTTGGCGGAGATGGCGATGGTGGCGGAGGGCTTGACGCGAGAGAGGCGGGCGGCGAGGAAAGACATGTCGGGTTCCTGGGATTTCTGAAGATAACCGCGATTGTTGCGGTGCCGGAAGATTATACGATGGTGGTTAATAAAGGGAAAATTGAGGGCGGCCCTTGCCGTGTCCAGCGCATGGCCTGTGCGATAATTCTGCAGGGAAATTCTTAGAAAAAACATGCGCATTCTACTCTCGAACGACGATGGCTATTTCGCGCCTGGGCTGGCTGCGCTTCACGAAGCACTGCTTCCACTTGCCCAACTGACGGTGGTAGCACCGGAGCGCGACCGCAGCGGCGCTTCCAACTCACTGACACTTGACCGGCCACTGTCGATCCGCCAGGCAGCCAACGGTTTTTTTCATGTGAACGGTACACCGACCGATTGTGTACACATGGCGGTTACCGGCTTACTCGATTTTGTCCCTGACATGATTGTGTCCGGTATCAACTCGGGCGCTAACATGGGCGACGATACGATTTATTCCGGCACGGTGGCGGCGGCGACAGAGGGTTTTTTGCTTGGCATTCCCGCGATTGCCGTGTCGATGGTTGGCCACGCACACAAGCATTTCGAGACGGCGGCATGGGTGGCGGCGGAACTGGTGGCGCGCTACCAGCGCAATCCCATAAAGACGCCCATATTGCTGAATGTAAATGTGCCCGACATTCCGCGCGACCAGTTGCAGCCCGGCTTTGAAACCACGCGTCTGGGCAAGCGACACAAAGCCGAGGGTGCGGTGAAGGCCAAAAGCCCGCGCGGCGAGACGGTCTACTGGATTGGCGCAGCAGGTCTTGCAGCCGATGCCGGACCGGGGACCGATTTCTTCGCGACCGACAACAAACGCGTTTCCGTGACGCCGCTGCAAATCGACTTGACCAATTACCAACAAATGAAGCCGGTGGCCGACTGGTTGGTGGCATGAGCGTGGTGGCTTCAAAATTTACCGGCTCGGGCATGACCTCTGATCGCACGCGGGCGCGCATGGTCGAGGCGTTGCGGTCAAAGGGCGTGAAGGTCGAGCGGGTTTTGACCGTGATGGGTGAAGTGCCGCGCCACGTATTTGTCGAGGAAGCCTTGCAGGAACGCGCCTACGAAGTCGACAAGGCGCTGCCGATTGGTCACGGTCAGACGATCTCCACGCCGGAAATCGTTGCCATCATGTCTTCGCTGCTTTGCGAAGGCGCGCTTGGGATTCCGAAGAAAGTGCTAGAGATCGGTACTGGCTGTGGCTATCAAACGGCAGTGCTCGCGAAATTGTCAAAAGAGGTGTACACCGTCGAACGCATTGCGCCGTTGATGGACAGGGCTCGCCGTACGCTGCGCGATTTGCGTTATTTCAATATCATCTTCAAGCATGCCGATGGGCATTTTGGTTACGCAGGCGGCGGTCCATACGATGGCATCATCATGACGGCAGCCGCGACCCGCGTGCCGGAAGAATTGAAGCAACAGTTGGTCGTTGGCGGGAGATTGGTGTTGCCGGTGGGCAAGGAGTCCGAATCGCAAAAGCTCACCGTGATTGATCGCACCGCTGAGGGCTACACGGAGAAAGTCGTGCATGATGTGCGCTTCGTGCCGCTTGTACCCGGTATTTTGTAAATAGAAAGTTGGATGCACGTTCATGAATCTGTCGATACGTAGTTTACTGGTGATGCTCATCATCGCAACATTTGCCGCGTGTGCTGCGAAGCGGCCCGCGCCTGTATCGGACGCGCGCCCACCAGCAGATGTACCGTCAATGCCGTCTGATGCCAGGCTCGCGACGAAACCGGCAGCGGTAGTGCCGGCAGTAGACGCCAGCAAGCTTCACACCATCCAGAAGGGGGACACCCTCATCAGCGTGGCGCTGGCC
>JAJAYN010000478.1 GCA_026786225.1 Burkholderiales bacterium
ATGCCGGAGATGGATGGTTTCGAGTTATGTCGGGAAATCCGCAGCAGGCCGGGCCTTGCGGGGATCAAAATCATCATGTGTACGTCGAAATCCTACGATTTCGACCGTCGCCGAGCCAAGGAACTTGGTGCGGATGGCTATATCGTCAAGCCGATCAAGCGTGAATCGCTAATGAAGCAAATCAACGAGATCATGTCCGAAAGTGTCACAGTGACCTACTGGGGTGTGCATGGGACACTTGCCGGTAAGCGGCGCGAGCACCATGCGCTGCGGTGGAAATACCTCCTGCATGAGTATCGAGATCAGCGGCGAGCCGCTGTTCATCTTCGACTGCGGCTCGGGTATCAAGCAGCTCTCTGACAGCATCAATGCAGCAAAGGTACAGCGTCTGTCAGCACGAATTTTCATTTCGCATACGCACTGGGATCACATCAACACCATCCCCTTCTTCGGGCCGCTGTATATCCGTGGCAACCAGATTGAATTGTTTGGCCCGTATCAAGGCGACCTGACTATCGAGCGCGCCGTGGCAGCACAAATGGAAAGCGTCTATTTTCCGGTGACCATTCGCGAGTTCGCTGCGCGCCTCTTGTTCCGCGATTTGCGCGAAGAGGCGCTTGATTTCGGCCCGGTACGCGTTGAGACCATGTTGCTAAAACATCCTGGCTACTGTCTGGGCTACAAGCTGACGTGCTACGGCAGAACCGTTTGCTACATTACCGATAACGAGCTTTACCTCAAGTCCGATCCGCGCTACGACCTTGCCTACGTAGAAAGACTGGCGAATTTTGTCCGTGGCGCTGACTTGCTTATCACTGACACCACCTACCGCGATCACGAGTATCCGTCCAAGGTGGACTGGGGGCACTCCTGCGTCAGCGAGGTCGCTGATCTGGCCGCGCGAGCCGAAGTGAAGCGCCTCCACCTTTTCCATCACGACCCGGATCAGACCGACGACGACATCGATTTGAAGCTCGCTGAAATGCGCGAGGCGCTGGCTCGACTGGGCGCTAATGTGCAGTGCGATGCGCCCGCTGAAAAATCGAAGCTGACGCTTTAGCCGGTACTTCATTGGGTGCCGGCTTGATCGCGCTCGATAGCGGTCCGAGGCCACTCTGCAAACGAAAGCCAACCGCCGATACCGAGTGAAAGTAACCCCGGCGATAGAAACAACCATTGCCCGAACGTGTAGGGACCGGCACCCAAAGTGATCAGCACACCTGCGCTCGATAGCGACAGGAACGCGACGCAAAACGCAGCAAGCCAGCGCCAGCGAGGCAAGAAACCGCCCACCATCATGGCGACCAATAGCGCGGTGGCAGCAAGGATTCCCCACGTCAACAACCACCAGGCAGTCGACAGCAAGCGATCAAGGAACTCGAAGATATTGCCACCGCCGATGGCGTGGCCAAGCAGCAGAAAACCCCATGCGAGCAATAGGTTCGGCAGCAGCATGATGACACTCGTCAAATGCAGAAATATCCGCACCCAATGTCGCTGGGCCAAACTTTCAGGGACGGGGTACGACAATGGTGCCTTTGTTGACGACAAATCTGGTTTTTCCTTTTACGGAGGGACAGCACATTGCATCGTCCTTGCCGTATTTCAGCGTTTCCGTCTGAATCGTACCGTCAACAACCTTTATCTGCATCATCTGGCGCTCGCCCCGGCTTCCGACCTCCCGCACGGGAATCACTGGGGATGTCTTTCCCGGGAAAGTCTTCAGATGGGTTTCATGGTGATTTCCACATGAACCGGGTGTGGCGGATTTAAGGTTTCCACATGCGCCTTCGATGGTAAAGATAACGATAAGATCTTCTACGCCATCTGCAGTGACGTCGCCACGCGCGACCATGCGGGCGTTGCAGTCTTCAACGCTACGCGCATTGACGCTGTACGCTTTGATGAATTTCTCGGCGTCGCTGGTCAACGGCGCGCATACGTTGGCGGACGATTCCTGTAATACTGCCGTAAGGCCAATGAGTGCGAGGCGTTTTTTTGTGCTTCCCATGCGATTTCCTGTGCGGATTATTGATGAATCACCTTATCGCGAACGCGGTCTGCCGGGATTGACGCACTTGTTCTGCTAGTAGAATAAACATATGCATGGCTATCCGACCTACCGGGAGATGATCGATGCAAAGAATAATCCAATACACCTTGCTTTTCCTTTCTTGCCTCCCCTTATAGGCCTTGCCCGTACTGCTGGCGATGCACCAGCGGGGGCAAAACAGACAACCTATAAGGGTGCGTACTTCGAGATCAAATACCCGGCAGACTTCAAGGCGCGCGCCATCGATGCCACCAAGGCTAAAGAGTCCAGTGCGGCGACATTTTCGTCGCCAGATGGCGACATGGAGTTTTATATCTTCTCCCCACAGTGGGGCGGTGACGCCCCCGGTATCGCGCTGGACCCATCGAGGGAAACCGAAACCAGGCGTAAAACGGATAAAGGCAAGAGTTCCGGCGTCGCGGGCGTCTACTCCTGGGTCACTATTTCCGCCAGGGACAAGAGCCATACCCGTGTTTATCAGGACTTTCTTGCCGAGGACGCCAGTATTCACTGGGTGATCGGGATGAAGTACAAATCTGATGCCGCATAGCAGCGATGCAAAGCACATTACGCCAAATTCAAGACCTCGCTAAGGCAACTGGCCGATTAGTCATACAACTTGTGAACACGGTGGCGTGCGAATTTGGACAGCAGGAAATCACCAAAACATGGGGTTAAACATGGATACCTCAATCGGGTCAATACCAGACGCCGTGAAAGGGCTAAACTGGCGCAAGCAATCGCAATGCGTCACATTGCCCTTTGCGGGCAATGCCCACATAAGTTGTGGAAATTGTGGTCAACAACTTAATTTGCAGAAGGTGCAGAGAGAAAAATGAATCTGGTTAAAACCTCACATGTAATGGCTGCAATGGCGTTTGCTGCGTTGGGATTGATGGTGTCCGCCCACGCAACCGTTACATTTCAATGGTCCGCTGGAGCGACTTGTGGAAATGCATCCTCTGTGGGCTTCACGCCTGGTGGTGCCACTTTTCAGGCATCGCTTTGCGCGTCGACGACTACCGAGCGCGGGTGTGGATTCTCAGCAATCCTGCAAGCGAGCGACATGACGGCCGCGCAGCAGAACAATTTCAGCGTGACAGCGATTGCACGCGGATCCAATTATCCAGATGCGACCGCGACAAGAGCATTACCCATGCTCATCACCAATCCACCGACCATGGCGGATTTTGGCTCGACAGCCGCACCGTCCAGCCCGACGTCGGTTACGCCCGGCGCGAACCAGTTGCTCGTGACCTTTACCTTTGCACCACAAGCGTCTGCGGCCAATGCCATTTACACGCTCAATTTATCCACGCCGGCTTCAGAATTCAGCACCGACCAGGGCGACAGCACCTGTGCCGCACCGGGGAACTCGGGTGCCGCGCTGCCAGTGCTAACGTTGTACGCGGGATCACCACCAGCGAATGCGCCGGGTGCCCCACTATTGAGCAGCGTCGATGTGGCACCAGGCCGGGCAGTACTCAATTTTTCACAGCCAGTCAATAATGGCGGTTCGCCAATTTCCAGCTATACCGCGACCTGCGCGGCTGATGGACAGGTCACGCGCATGGCGGCCGGCAGTGGTTCGCCCATTACTGTCAATGGATTGCGAGGGGGCGTGTTCTACACTTGTACTGTCACGGCAACAAACAGCAGCGGCGTCACCAGCGGTGCTTCCGGCGCGTTCACGGTATCGACTATTTCGGGATCCATTATTGCGCCGCTTCTGTTGCTATTGCTCGACGAGTGAGACGACGCAAAGCTGAGTTCGGACTGTTGGCAAAGGCACGCCGCAGCACGTGTTTTTGGCTTTGATGCGAAAGACCTCAAGTCCTGCGCTATTTTCACTTTGTCGGCCCCTTGCCCACATATTTTTCCAGCCACGCGAAATATTCCTTGTACCAAAGCCGTGAATTCTGCGGCTTCAGTATCCAGTGGTTTTCGTCGGGGAAAAATACCAGCCGCGCCGGCACCTTTAGTGCCTTCAGCGTGCTGTAGTACGCCAGCCCCTGCGCGTCAGGCACACGGTAGTCGAGCGCGCCATGGATTACGAGTGTCGGCGTTTTCATGTGCTTGACAAATGCAATCGGATTTTGCGCCGCGAATTTAGCGGGGTCAGTCCAGTAGTTGGTTGAAAGCGAGTGGTCGAACCAATAGCCTGCGTCACCCGCGTACATCGAGACCCAATCAAAGCAACCGGCATGGCACACATACGCTTTGTAACGATCACCCTCCTTTTTGGCGCCGTTGCGGCCATTCATCCACGCTACCATCTTGCCGCCGTAACTGCCGCCGCTGGCGGCCAGGCGTTTGGCATCGATGTAGCCCTGCTTCAACATGAAATCGGTAGCGGCCTCGACATCAGCGTGTTCTTTGCTGCCGAAAGTACCGGTATTGGATTCCAGGAATTTATTTCCCCATCCAAGCGAGCCGTGATAGTTCACGCACACGACGACATATCCCTGCGCCGCGAACACCTGATTGTTCCAGCGCTGATGGAAGTTGTCGCCCCAATTGGCATGCGGCCCACCGTGAATATTGTGTAGTAACGGCCATTTTTTCCTGTTGTCGAAATCCGGCGGATACACCACCCACATCTGCACCGGCTCGTTGTTCCAGCCCTTGATGGTGAATTCCCGCACTTGGCCAAGCTTGAATTTCGCCATCAGGGCGTCGTTGAACGCTTCAATCGGCGCTGCGTTTTTCCCGTCGGCGTCGCTGGCAAATATCTTTGGCGCTGCCGACATGTTGTTACGCACAAACACGACCTTGTCAGCTTTTACGTCGAAATCGGTTACGGTCCCACCCTGCGCCACCAGCGTCGGTATCTTGAGGCCGACGGCAAGACGCCACACATTCAGGCGACCAAATTCGTCTGCGGTGAAGTAAATACTTTTTGCGTCGGCGGCCCAGCGCAATGGCGGATTGATGTTGCGATCCCAATGGCTGATCAGCGCGATTTTACCGGTGTTGCGTAATATCAAGGCAAGCTTGAAATCATCGTCCATCGAACGACGCATGTTTTGCACCAGCAAGGCAATCGACGCGCCATCAGGCGAATAGGCGGGTGCGTAATGTGAGAACGGCGACTTGGTGGTCAAGGTACGCACCTTGCCGGTCTTTACGTCAAGTTCAGCAATGTGATGCGCCTGATCACCGCGCGCATCGGCGTTCGGGTTATAGCAGAACGCGATGCATTTCCCATCGGGAGAAATATCAAAATCGGCCAGGCCGGGATCAGCTGTTTGCAGCGAAAATTTGCTGCCCGCAAAAAGGTCTCGACACTTTCCGGTCTTCAGATCAATGACATGCACATGCGGCTGACGACCGTCCGAGAGCCAATGATCCCAATGCCGAAAGCAGGTGTGGTCAACCACGTGTGCCTTGACCTTGTCGTCTTTCTTTTCTTTCAGTCGCTTGGCCTGTGCCTTCTCACCTTTCAGTTCCGGCCACACCCATGAGATGAACGCAATCTTCGCGGCGCCGGGAAACCATTTGATGGCCGCCACGCCGGTGGCGATGGTAGAGACACGACGCGCTTCGCCGCCATCGGGCGCAATCACATAAAGCTGGGGTTCTGCATCGGCATCTTTGCCTTCTCCCCGTCTGGCGACAAACGCAATGCTGCGACCGTCTGGCGACCACTGGGGCTGTCCGTCTTTCTCGCCACAGCGCGTGAGTTCGCGCGGGTCGCCATCAAACGTTGAAAGCAACCAGAGGCTGGTGCTGCCCTTGTTCTCCGTCATGTCGTATCTGGTCAGGGCCACGCATGCCTGGGTGCCATCAGGCGAAAGCGTGGGTGACGACGGGCGCTTTATTTTCCACAGGTCGATCGCGGTGATGCGCTGGTTTTTCTTGGACATGTCTGGGCGTTCTCGGTTAGGTTAAACGTGTTAACTCTAGCACTGGTGCGGCATCTGGGCTATTTTTTGTCTGGAAGGCGCGCAGATGCTGGAGTTTGTATTAATTTTCGAGTGACGCATAAAGTTTACCAATGAGTAAAATTTTCCTGATACGATGAATCCGCGCCATTCAGAACAAACAAATAGATGCTGGCCGACAAAAGTTGCGACTCACCACTATATTCATTACGGGTTGCTAACCCGGACACAAATTTTTGGAGCTCACGCATGAACGCCCGCCATCACATTACAGGTCTTGATCACTACTGGCTTCCCTTTACGCCCAACCGCTATTTCAATGCGCATCCGAAACTGCTCGTCAGTGCCAAGGGTGCGTACTACACGACCGACGATGGTCGCGAACTGTTTGATTGCCTGTCCGGGCTGTGGTGCTGTCCACTGGGACACGGTCATCCGAAAATTGTCGAGGCGCTTACCCGTCAGGCGCAGACGCTCGACTACTCCCCGGCGTTTCAATTCTGCAATCCCGTGACCCTGAGCCTCGCCGATCGCGTGGCCGCGATGGCGCCGGCTGAGCTCACTCGTGTCTTTTTCACCAACTCCGGCTCTGAAGCCGTCGATACCGCACTCAAAGTCGCCTATGGGTTTCATCGTCTCAGTGGCGAAGCGAGCCGTATGCGTTTTATCGGACGCGAGCGTGGTTATCATGGCGTCGGCTTTGGCGGCATGTCAGTGGGCGGCATGGTGGGCAACCGAAAGATGTTTGGGCCAATCATGATCCCCGGCGTGGATCACCTGCCGCACACCTACAACCTTTCGCAGATGGCCTTTTCCAAAGGGCAACCGACCTGGGGCGCGCATCTGGCGGATGAACTGGAGAGATTGGTCGCGCTACACGACGCATCCACCATCGCAGCCGTGATCGTCGAACCAATGCAGGGCTCGTCGGCCGTCGTGGTCCCGCCAGTGGGCTACCTGCAGAAATTGCGCGAGATCTGTACCAAACACGGCATCCTGCTGATCTTCGATGAAGTGATCACCGGCTTTGGCCGTCTGGGCGAAAATTTCGGTGCGCAGCGCTTCGGCGTCACACCCGACATTATCACCTTCGCCAAGGGCGTCACCAACGGCATTATCCCGATGGGCGGGATCATCGTACGCGAGGAAATTTACCAGGCGTTCATGGGCGCTGGCGCGCCCCCACATGCGATCGAGCTATTCCACGGCTACACCTATTCTGGTCATCCCATGGCGGCGGCCGTTGGCCATGCCGCGCTGGATATTCTTGCCGGTGAGGGACTGATCCAGCGCGCCCGCGCATTGGAACCCGTGCTCGAAGGTGCGATGCATGCGCTCAAGGGCGAACCCGGCGTGATCGATATCCGCAATATGGGACTGGCGGCGGCCATCGATCTCGATCCAATTCCAGGCAAACCGGGATTGCGCGGCATGAAAGTATTTGAGCGCGGGCTCGAAGAGGGATTGCTGCTGCGCCTCGCAGGCGATAGCATCGCGGTGGGGCCCCCGTTTATTTCGACGGACGATGAGATCGTGCAAATGGGTGAGGGCTTGCGGCGCGCGATCAAGCATGTGATGCAGTTGGGGAATGCTTGAAGTGATGCCGCGCAACTAACGCGCGTTGCCCTGAAATCCAATTTTTCGCCATCCGGGAGAAGCAACAGATGGAACAAAAAACGCACGCTGGTGGTCGCTGCGCTGGACGTCTAAGTAAAGACGAATATGCGAAAAACTTCAGTGATTCGCATGCGCCGCTCAATCGCGTCCAGGCGGTAATCGAAGCGGACCGCTGCTATTACTGTTTTGATGCACCCTGCACCATCGCATGCCCAACGGGCATCGATATCCCCACCTTCATCCAGCGCATCGCGCAGGACAATGTGCGCGGCGCAGCGAAAGCAATTCTCGAGGAGAACATCCTCGGCGGCATGTGCGCCCGCGTCTGTCCAACCGAGGTGCTTTGCGAGCAGGCCTGCGTGCGCAATACCAACGAAGACAAGCCGGTGGAAATTGGCTTGTTGCAGCGCTATGCCACCGACGGTTACTTTGCCAAGCCCGGTGCGCCGATGTTTACGCGTGCGGCTTCCAGCGGGAAACGCGTAGCGGTTGTCGGTGCCGGTCCCGCCGGGCTCTCGTGCGCGCATCGCCTTGCCATGCTTGGGCACGCCATTGTCCTGTTCGATGCCAATCCCAAGCTGGGCGGGCTGAACGAATACGGTCTCGCGACTTACAAGACGGTCGATGGCTTCGCGCAAAAAGAAATCGAGTGGCTACTTTCCATCGGTGGCATCGAAGTACAGACGGGCAAGGCGCTGGGCGGCGATATCGTGCTGGACCATCTCGTTCGCGATTTTGATGCGGTGTTTCTGGGAATGGGACTGGCCGGGGTGAATGCTATTGGCATATCCGAGCCGCAGGCTGAAGGCTTGCGCGACGCCGTTGCGTTTATTGCCGAACTGCGTCAGGCCACCGACGTTGCCAGCGTGCCGATTGGACGCCAGGTGGTCGTGATCGGCGGCGGCATGACTGCGGTAGATGCGGCAGTGCAATCCAGAAAGCTTGGCGCCGAAGACGTCACGATTGTTTACCGTCGTGGCGAGGAAGCAATGGGCGCGTCCGACTATGAACAGAATTGGGCAAAAACGAACGGCGTGAAGATCAAGCATTGGGCGGCACCCAAGGAGGTCCTTGTCAATGGTGGGCAGGTGCGCGGCGTGCGATTCGCCTACACCAGTCTGAAAGATGGCAAGTTGGCAGAAACGGGCGAAACCTTCGAATTGGCGGCGGATATGGTTTTCAAGGCCATTGGCCAGACATTTGAGGCTGCACCGGTCGGTGCTGCCATCGCGCTGAAGAGCGGACGTATCAGCACTGACGATGATGGTCGCACATCGCACGCAAAAGTCTGGGCCGGTGGCGATTGCCGATATGGTGGACGTGACCTGACCGTTGAGGCGGTTGAGCATGGCAAGCTCGCCGCCATTTCCATCGACAATACCCTGTGCGGCTGATCGACACCGCGCATCACTTCATCGCGAAGAATCCGGAGAATCAAAGATGGCAGACCTGCGCAGCGACTTCCTCGGCATCAAAAGCCCGAACCCATTCTGGCTCGCCTCCGCACCGCCGACCGACAAGGAATACAACGTCGTGCGCGCGTTTGAACAAGGCTGGGGCGGCGTGGTTTGGAAGACAGTAGGCGAAGACCCACCAATCGTCAACGTCAACGGTCCGCGCTATGCCACGCTGCTCTCGCAGGACCGCCGCGTTATCGGCTTCAATAACATCGAACTCATTTCAGATCGACCGCTGAAACAGAACCTCGACGAAATGCGTCGCGTCAAACGCGATTGGCCAGATCGCGCAGTGGTCGCCTCACTGATGGTGCCGTGCACCGAAGACGCATGGCGCGACATCCTGCCGATGGTCGAAGACACGGGCTGCGATGGCATCGAACTCAACTTTGGTTGCCCGCACGGCATGAGCGAACGCGGCATGGGTTCCGCGGTGGGCCAGGTGCCGGAATACATCGAAATGGTGGCGCGCTGGTGCAAGCAGTATTCGAAGCTGCCCATCATCGTGAAACTCACGCCGAACATCACCGACATCCGCTTTCCGGCTAGAGCCGCAAAGAAAGGGGGAGCCGATGCGGTATCGCTGATTAACACTATCAATTCCATCATGGGGGTCGATCTTGAGCGCATGACGATGCATCCGAGCACCGATGGACGCGGCTCTCACGGCGGCTACTGCGGTTATGCGGTGAAGCCGATCGCCCTGAATATGGTGGGCGAAATCGCGCGCGACCCGGAAACGCACGGCATGCCTATTTCCGGCATCGGCGGCATCACCACCTGGCGCGATGCGGCTGAATTCATCGCGCTCGGTGCGGGCAATGTGCAAGTTTGCACGGCCGCGATGGTGTACGGCTTCAAGATCATCAAAGACCTCACCGATGGCCTGTCCAATTTTATGGACGAGCAGGGTTACAAGTCGATCTCCGATTTTCAGGGCAAGGCCGTACCCAGCATTGCCAACTGGCAGCAGCTCAATCTCAATCACATCGAAAAAGCGGTCATCAACCAGGAGCTCTGCATCCAGTGCGGGCGCTGCCACATCGTCTGTGAAGATACGGCGCATCAGGCGATCATCGCCACGCTGAACGGCAAGCGCCATTTCGAAGTCAAAGACGAAGAATGCGTCGGTTGCAATCTGTGTGTGTCGATTTGCCCGGTGCCCGATTGCATCACCATGCACACACTGGCACCTGGCGAAACCGATACCCGCACGGGCAAAAAAGTCAGCGGACAATTCGCCAATTGGACCACCCATCCCAACAACCCCATGCGGGAGGCAGTCAAATGAATCAAGTTCTCAGCGAATCCAAAAAGATCGCCACTGGCCTGTATGAAGTCGCCCACTGGATCGGCGGTCGTGTCGAACGCGGCAGTTCGGCGCGCTTTGCCGATATCTACAACCCTGCGCTCGGCATGCCGCAAGGGCGGCTGATCCTCGGCACGGAAACTGATCTGGATAATGCCGTCAGCAGCGCGGCGGCGGCTTTCCCATCGTGGGCACAGACACCGCCATTGACGCGCGCCCGCGTGTTGTTCCGCTTTCTGGAACTGGCGCAGGTGCGGCGCGTTGAACTCGCTGAATGCCTGGTGCGTGAGCACGGCAAGACCCTGCCCGATGCGCTCGGGGAAGTGGCGCGCGGCATCGAGATGATTGAATTTGCGACCGGCATTCCGCAGTTGCTCAAAGGCGAATTCACCGACCAGATCGCGCGCGGGCTGGACGCGTGGTCGATGCGACAACCACTGGGTGTCGTTGCGGGTATCACGCCATTCAATTTCCCGGCGATGGTGCCGATGTGGATGTACCCGCTGGCGCTGGCCTGTGGCAATACCTTTGTGCTGAAACCATCCGAGCGCGATCCCTCCGCAAGTCTGCTGATGGCGCAGTGGTTGAAGGAATCCGGCCTGCCTGATGGTGTATTCAACGTTGTGCAAGGTGACAAGAGTGTCGTCGATGCGATTCTTGTACATCCGCAGATCCAGGCCGTGAGCTTTGTCGGGTCTACCAACGTAGCCGAATATATTTATCGCACCGGAACCGCGCACGGCAAACGAGTGCAGGCCCTCGGTGGTGCGAAGAACCACATGGTGGTGATGCCGGATGCTGATTTGGATCAGGCGGCAGACGCGTTGGTCGGCGCCGCTTATGGCTCAGCGGGTGAACGCTGCATGGCAATTTCCGTTGCGGTGGCGGTTGGAGATGTGGGAGACAAGCTGGCCGCAGCATTGGCGCCGAAAGTGGCTGCACTAAAGATCAATGAGGGCCATCAGGAAGGCGCTGAGATGGGGCCCATCATCACCGCGCAAGCCAAAGAGCGCATTGAAAGCCTGATCGGCAAAGGCGTTGCGCAGGGTGCCAGGGCCGTGGTGGATGGCCGCAATTGTCGCGTGGCCGGATTTGAAAATGGCTTCTTCGTCGGCGGTACACTGCTCGATCACGTGCGCCCGGACATGATCGTTTATCGCGAAGAGATTTTCGGACCGGTACTGTGCCTCGTGCGCGTACCCGATCTGGCGAGCGCGGTGCAACTTATCAACAGCCACGAGTATGGCAATGGCGTCGCGATGTATACGCGTGACGGCGGTGTAGCGAGAGAATTCGTGCGAAATATTCAGGTCGGCATGGTGGGCGTAAATGTGCCCCTGCCTGTGCCGATGGCGTTCAACAGCTTTGGTGGCTGGAAGCGCAGCCTGTTCGGTGACCATCATGCGTATGGTCCCGAGGCAGTGCGCTTTTATACCCGGCATAAGGCGGTGATGCAGCGCTGGCCGGATAGTGTCTCGAAGGGGCCGGAGTTTGCGTTTCCGCAGATGGGATGAGCATGAGCAATTCACTTACGAACGACGATCTGAAGCCCACCACCGAAGCGCAACGCACCTGGCGCTGGTATCACTTCACCGCTCTTTGGATCGGCATGGTGATGTGCATCCCCGCCTATACGCTGGCAGCTAGCCTGATCGAGAGCGGCATGTCATGGAGCCAGGCAGTAGGCACTGTATTCCTCGGCAATGCGATCGTGCTCGTTCCCATGCTGCTGATTGGCCACGCCGGTGCCAAATACGGCATTCCTTACGCCGTGCTGGCCCGCGCATCATTCGGCACCATCGGCGCTCGCCTGCCCGCCCTGCTTCGTGCATTCGTGGCATGTGGTTGGTATGGCATCCAGACCTGGTTCGGCGGCATGATGATCCACACGCTGGCGGGCGTGGTGATGGGGCAGCCCCTTGGCGGCGACAAGATCGCAGGCCTCGGTATCACGTTGAGCCAACTGGTCAGCTTCTTCGCCTTCTGGCTGATCCAGCTTTACTACGTCCTGCACGGCATCGACTCTATCCGCAAGCTTGAAACCTACACCGCGCCATTTAAAATCATCATTTGTTTCGTGCTGCTGTGGTGGGCCTATTCGAAAGCAGGGGGTTTCGGCCCCATCATCGATCAGCCTTCGCAATTCGTCGAAGGCGGCAAGAAGGCGGGACAGTTTAGCGCGGTGTTTTGGCCAGCGCTGCCGGGTTTGGTGGGCTTATGGGAAACGGTGGAACTAAACATTCGTGACTTCAGGCGTTTTGCAAATCGCAGCGCGACCAGTTGATCGGCCAAAGCATCGGCCTGCCATTGCCAATGGGCTTGGTGGCGATGATGGCGGTA
>JAJAYN010000479.1 GCA_026786225.1 Burkholderiales bacterium
GGCCGCGCACCCTACTTAACGGGTTGTTTTTTTTAAAAACAACAACCCCAATAAAACCTATAAAAAAAACCCCGCGACGTTAGAAGCGAGAGCGACAAAAGCCCAAGCTGAGAAGCAGGCGAAACTTGACGCGAAGAAAGCCGAAGCCATCCGCGACGCCTGCGAAGGCAAGCCCGGCACGGTCACGGAAGAGACCAAGCCCTCGACACAGCTTTCGCCGCTGCTTTTCGATCTGACCAGCCTGCAGCGCGAAGCCAACGGCCGGTTCGGGTTTTCGGCCAAGAACACGCTAGGACTGGCGCAGGCGCTCTACGAGAAGCACAAGGTGCTGACCTATCCGCGTACCGATGCGCGCGCGCTGCCGGAAGACTACATCGACACCGTGAAAGAGACGCTGCAGGTATTGAAAGAAGGCGAATACAAGGTTTTCGCTAAGAAAGTTCTCGATAGCGGCTGGGTGAAACCGAATAAACGCATCTTTGATAACAGCAAGATTTCCGATCACTTCGCGATCATCCCGACCACGCAAGCACCGAAGTCGTTGAATGAAATCGAGGCGAAGCTTTACGATTTTGTGGTTAAGCGTTTTCTCGCCGTGTTTTATCCTTCGGCTGAATTTCTGCAGACCACGCGTATTACGCGCGTTGAATCCGAGGCCTTCAAGTCAGAGGGTAAAGTGCTGGTGAACGCAGGATGGCTCGCCGTTTATGGACGCGACGTCGATGATGAAACAGCGGCAACCAACCTTGCGCCGGTGAAATCCGGCGAAAAGGTGAACGCCGAAACGGTCGAGGTAAAAGCAAACACAACCAAGCCCCCGGCGCGCTTCAGTGAAGCCACGCTCCTGTCGGCGATGGAAGGTGCAGGCAAAGCGATCGACGATGAAGAACTGCGCGCGGCAATGAAAGAAAAAGGTCTTGGCACGCCGGCAACACGTGCGGCGATTATCGAGGGCCTGCTGTATGAAAAATACCTGCATCGCGAGGGAAGAGAACTCATTCCGACGGCCAAAGCTTCGTCGCTGATGATTGCATTGCACGGACTGGGTATCCCCGAGTTGTACTCGCCAGAACTTACCGCCGACTGGGAGAAAAAACTCGCGCTGATGGAAAAGGGCGAACTCAAGCGCGAGAAGTTCATGGCCGAGATTATCGACATGACCGAACACATCGTCGGTCAGGCCAAAAATTTCGAGCACGACACCATCCCCGGTGATTTCGGGGCAATTGCCGTACCGTGTCCGAAATGTGGTGGCGAGGTGCATGAGAACTACAAGAAATTTCAGTGCATGAAATGCGATTTCGGCTTTTGGAAAATTCTTGCCGGTCGTCAACTTGAAGCAGTTGAGGCTGAAACGCTGATTTCGAAACGTGATGTAGGCCCGCTCGATGGCTTCCGTAGCCGCCTGGGCCGGGCATTTTCGGCAAACCTGATCCTGAACAAAGACCTCGCCATCGAGTTTTCGTGGGGCGATGGTGCGGGCGACGACGCAGAGCCACCGGATTTCACAGGCATGGAATCGCTCGGCCCGTGCCCGAAGTGCAAATCGAATGTATACGAGATGCCAAATTCATACGCCTGCGAAAAGTCGTTTGGTGCCGCCAAGACTTGCGATTTCCGCTCAGGAAGGACCATATTGAAGCGCGCCATCGCCCGCGAAGAAATGAAGCAGCTTTTGGAAACAGGCAAGTCGCCATTACTCGAAAAATTCATCTCCAAAAAAGGTCGTCCGTTTTCCGCTTTTCTGGTGCGTCAGCCCGACGGCAAGATCGGTTTTGAATTTGAAGCGCGCGCGCCCAAGGCGGGCAAGGGTGGCAAAGCTGCGGCAGCAAGCGCGACGGCAGGCGCGATGCGCATACTCGGTAAGCATCCCGATGACGACCAGATGATCTCGGTTTACTCGGGGCGCTACGGACCGTACGTCAAACACGGCAAGACCAACGCGACGATTCCCGAAAAGGAAAAAGCTGACTCCATCACCCTCGACGAAGCGGTCGAATTGCTCGCCGAGAAATTCGGTGCGCCTGTGAAAAAGGCCGCCAAAAAAGTCGCGAAAAAACCGGTTAAGAAAGTGGCAAAAAAAGTCGCCATTGATCCGGCCGAAGTAGACGTCCAGGAAGCCGCCGCGGCAATCAAGACCAAGAAAGCCACAAGCGCCAAGGTCGCCGCGAAGGCTGCACCAAAAGCGCCAGCGACGCGCAAGAAGAAAGCTGCTTAAGCGTAAATCTGCGTGCTGCCGGGCTGACGCGGCGCCAAAGTTTTACCATGCATACGCGGTATGCTTGCGGTCAATGATTTCCTAACCGTCTGCAGCATTCAATTCGTCGCGCATGACTATGCATAGCGGATTCACCCTGAACAAGTTGTCGTTCTTCATGGTCGAGCGTCCTTCGCTCGACCAATTCGTCCTGCTTTCGCTGATGCTGCACGTGCTCGCCATCGTCCTGTTCGGCGATACAACCGGTGGTGGCGCGCGACGCGGCGAAAAAATCTGGGGGGCGCTCACGGTGACGGTACAAGGCTTGCTACCCGATCCCAACGCACGATTGAGGCGTGAGCAGGACGTAGCAGCGCTGCAAAAGCCTGGTGGGATAACGCAGCCGGCACCCATATTTCCCGCCCCGTCAGCACAGGTTCGCGCGGCATCACCCGCCGCGCAGGTACCGGTAGCCGAGCCCGCAGCAGACAGCGCACCGCCTGTACCGTCGCCATCGTTCGAGATGCCGCCAGTGATTTCGAAAGATGTAGAGAAGGCTGTCACGGAATTCGTTGTACCCAGGCCAACGCTCGAACGTCCGCTCACACCACCGGTGCCCGCCCCGGCCCCTGTGATCGAACCGCCGCCACGCGAAGCGCAGACCGTGCCCCCGGCACCCCTGCCGGGTCCCATTGCTGCGATGCCGGCATTCACGCCAGCGGTAGCGCCCAAATTGGAACCAATCCCCTTGCTGCCTGTGCCTCGCACGCTGCCGGTTGAGTCGAAGCCACGCGAAGAGCCGGTCGTTACGCCACCAACGACGCCTGCACCTGCACCAAAAGTTGAACGAGAAATTGCCAAACCGGTGATTGCGCCGCCCGTGCCGAAGCCGCCCGAAGTCTTGCCCGCAGCCATCCAGCCTATCGCACCGGCACCAACGGTACCCATCGCGCCGCTCGCCGCGGCACCACTCATTCGCGAACGCGAAAACGTCCAGGCAGTATCGCCGCCAGTCGAGGTCAAGCCGCGTGAAATTCCGGTGGCATCAGCCGTTGCACCGCCCGCGCGCGTCGAGGCGCCCAAGATCGAGCGGGAGGTCGTGGCACCGCCAGCAGCGCCGCCATCCGCGCCGGCGTCCACCGTCTCGCCAACACCGGTCTCAACGCGTGTGCCTGCCGGCGCACCGACGGGGAATCCATCTGCGCCCACGGATGCTGCCAAGCCGCGCGGCGATGTGATCCCGCCGTCGGTCGACGCATCTGCACTCGCCCCGGCACCCGCTTTGGGTAAGGCAACCACGCTTGACCTCGATGCGGTGCGCCGACGCGCACGTGAAATGAATAGCGGCTCGGGGCCGCGTACCGTATTCCCATTTCCAACGACCCCGCCGCAAAAACCAAAGACCAAGGAACAACAAGCTTTCGACAAAGCACTGAAGAAGAATGACTGCCGCGACGCTTACGCAGACATGGGCTTGGCCGCAGTTGTGCCCTTGGTGATCAGCGCGGTGCGTGAAGATGGCTGCAAATGGTGATCTGCGATTGCGACCCTCACAACGCACTGGCACAGGCATGAAAATCGTTTTTTATTCCCCCGAAGGGAACGCGCAGCCCTGGCTCGAAGAAATCGGCACCACAATTCCCCTCGCAGAGGTCTGGGAATGGACGCCCACAAGCGCCGATCGTCAGGCCGACTACGCTGTACTGTGGGCACCACCAATGGAATTATTTGCGTCCCAGCAGAGACTCAAAGCGGTGTTCAATATTGGCGCAGGTGTCGATGGCGTGTTGAAGCTCAATAACCTGCCGCCAGGCGTACCGATTGTGCGCTTGAACGATGCGGGCATGGCCGTGCAGATGGCCGAGTACGTGTGCTACACCCTGATTCGTCATACACGCAATTTCGATATTTACGAATCGCACGCAAGAAATCGTGAATGGAAGCGCCAACCACCGATAGACCGAACCGCATTCCCGGTGGGCGTAATGGGTCTGGGGAACATCGGCGCACGCGTTGCACAAGCTGTGGCCGCGTTTGAATATCCCACCTTTGGCTGGTCGTGCTCTGAAAAGACGTTGCCGGGCGTCACAAGCTTTGCAGGCCCAGAGAGCATGGATGCATTCCTGAGCGGGGTGCGCGTGCTGGTGTGCGCGCTACCGCTCACATCCGCAACGGAAGGTATCCTGAATGCCGGCACACTCGCAAAACTGCAGCCGAATGGCTATCTCATCAACGTCGCGCGCGGCAGGCACCTGATCGAGAATGATTTACTCGCAGCGCTAGACAATGGCAGTTTGGCCGGCGCAACCCTCGACGTATGCCGCGAAGAACCGCTTCCCGACATTCATCCGTTTTGGTCGCATCCCAAAATCACCATCACGCCACACATCTCGGCCATCACCCTGCGAGCGGAAAGCGTGGTGCAAATCGCCGACAAGATTCACGCGCTCGAACGTGGAGAGGCGATCGACGGCATCGTGGAAACTGCCCGCGGATATTGACGTTTAGCTCGAACGTAGCTTCCGCAGACCGCGGCCAATATGCCACCATTACGCCACCAATACGCCGCGGCATCAGACTGCGCAATGTGACACCATCGGCGGAGCCAAAGGTGCGGCGATCTGATCCACGCTCGACTTGCTCGTTTGCAGCAGATACACCGCGCGTTCGACGCGTAAATCCTGAAAATACGACAGCGGCGATTTACCCATCACGGCTTGCAAACTTCGCGCTAGCGTGCGCTCACTGGTTCCCAAACTGCGCACC
>JAJAYN010000480.1 GCA_026786225.1 Burkholderiales bacterium
CGAAAGGCGGTTTTGGCAACCTGATCGCATTGCCGCTGCAGAAGAAACCGCGCGATAACGGCTGCAGCGTGTTTGCGGATTCGGCGCTGCAACCGCATCCAGACCAATGGGCGTTCCTCGCCTCGATTCAACCGATGTCTCCGCATGATATTGAACCGACCATTCTTCGTGCGACTGGCCGTGCGCACCCGCTGGATGTCACGTTTGTCGATGACGAAGACCTGAAAGAGCCATGGAAGCGCTCATCACCGGACAACACAACGCTTGCAGGGCCAATGCCGAAATCTCTCACGCTAACGATAGCGAATCTTGTCTACTTCGAGAAAGCGCAACTGCCGCAACCGTTGGCTAATCGGCTGATTCGTCTTGCTGCTTTTCAGAACCCGGAGTTTTATAAAGCGCAAGCGATGCGCTTCCCGGTTTGGGATAAACCCCGCGTGATCGGCTGCGCGGAAAACTTTCCTCATCACATTGCGCTGCCGCGCGGTTGCCTTGACGCCATCGACAATCTGCTGCGCGTCAACGGCATCGCGAGCAAGGTCACAGATGAACGCAATATGGGTCAGCGTATCGATGTCACTTTCGCGGGTACGCTCAGGCCCGATCAGGAGGCCGCCGTGATTGCCATGCTGCAACATGACGTCGGCGTACTCTGCGCGCCGACCGCGTTTGGCAAGACTGTCACTGCCGCAGCCCTCATTGCACGACGTGGTGTGAATACGCTCGTGCTGGTGCATCGCACTGAGCTGCTCAAGCAATGGCAGGAACGCCTGCAAACATTCCTGAACGTCGACAAAGGCTTCGTCGGCACCATTGGCGGCGGTAAACCTAAGCCTACGGGCAAGATCGACATCGCCGTCATGCAGTCACTGTCACGCCAAAATAAGATCAACCCGTTGGTTGAAAACTATGGGCACGTCATTGTCGATGAATGCCATCACATTGGCGCGGCATCGTTTGAAGGCATTCTTAAACGCGTGAAGGCGAAGTACGTACTAGGCCTCACCGCTACACCAATCCGCCGCGATGGCCAGCAGCCAATTATCTTCATGCAATGCGGATCGATTCGGCACACTGCAGCCAAACCTTCCAGTGCGCCGCGTGAGTTGATGGTCGTACCGCACATATCGGCCGCAAGAATCGCACTGCAGAGCAACGCCGGAATTCAGGAGGTATTCAGCCATCTAGCCAACGATGCCGAGCGAACCCGCGTGATTGCCGCCGACGTAATCGATGCTTTTCGTGAAGGTCGCAAAGTCCTGGTGTTGACCGAACGCACCGAGCACCTACAGGCAATTGCCGCCGAGCTTGCAGGCGCGGTCACCACGCTATACACCTTGCACGGCCGGATGCCCAAGAAAGTACGCGCCGCCTTGATCGACGACTTGAATCGCCTGGCTCCAGACGCGCCACGCGTATTGCTGTCTACTGGGAAACTGGTCGGAGAAGGCTTCGATCATCCGGCTCTGGACACGCTGGTACTGGCAATGCCGATTTCCTGGAAAGGCACACTTCAACAATACGCAGGCCGATTGCACCGCGAGCACGTCACGAAAACCGATATTCGCATCATCGATTTCGTCGATACCGGCCACCCTTCGCTGCTGCGGATGTGGGACAAGCGCCAGCACGGGTACCGGGCAATGGGTTATCGCATGGTGGAGCGAGCCGAGGCGAGCGGACAAGCAATGCGATGAGTCCGGCCAACGCTACGTATCCGCTCTGCTTGAGGCAATCGCCGCACGACGCAGCCATCCCGGCAAACGCTCCGTCAAGCCTGCTTGCTTAATGGTAACGTATTCGTTACCATATCAACATGAAAATCCGGCTTGAGGAATATGTTCGGGAGAACGGGGATATTCCCTACCGGATATGGTTCGATGACTTGGATGCGTCGGCAGCTGCCAAGGTAACAGTAGCCTAAGCGCGCATGGAGCTTGGCAACATCGGCAGCATCAAATGGTTTCGAGGCATCGGCGAATATGTGATCGACTGGGGCCCGGGCATTCGCATCTATCTCGCCAAGGACGGTGACGCTTTGATCCTGCTCTTCGGCGGCAGCACCAAGAAGGGCCAGCAGAAGGCTATCGATCAGGCTGTGGAATTGCACGAGGAATACAAGACCCGCAAGAAGGCGCTTGCTTCGGAAAGCAAGGCCAAGCCAACACGCAAGGATAAAAAATCATGCCCCTGACACGGGATTACAAAGAGACAGTGGTGGCGCGTGTAGTGCGCGACCCGGACTTCGCCAAGGCGCTGCTGGATGAAGCAGCCACGCTGTTCCTCACCGGCGAGCCGGATGCGGCGCGGCTGATCCTGCGCGACCTGGTAAATGCCACGGTGGGCTTTGAAGGCCTCGCCGAGATCACGCACAAACCCAGTAAGAGTCTGCACCGCATGCTTTCCCCGCGCGGCAATCCGAGTATGGATAACCTCGCTGCCATCTTCAGTGCCATCCGACACTGGTTGAAAGTCAGCTTCGATGTACGGGTGGTGGAAGCGGCGTAGCAGCGAAAGCTTTCCCGCAAGTCTGGCAATTGGATGCGCAATTTCTCAAAGACGCAGCGCCATCTGTTTTTTCAACACAACTCACGTTGACCCGAGCGGCACCTACGTTAAGAGATGAAGTGACGATTCATATTGATTGACCTCTCTCCGCTAGTGAACAGCAAGTGTAGCCCCGAATGAAGCTACGCTCAATTCGGGAAATCCGTCTATATAACTCACCTCCTCCGAAATCACGGACGAGACGCCTAGCGCTTAAAAAGCCAGCCGCCAAACCCTTCAAATTGACATCCTATCCCGTTAGATATACATGAA
>JAJAYN010000481.1 GCA_026786225.1 Burkholderiales bacterium
GAGCGGACGCGTTTCATCAAAGCTGGACCAGCCATGGTGCGCAAACAGGCGCGGGCTCAGTGGCACGGAAACCAGCGCGGCAATTGCCGGGAAAAAATGACGGCGTTTCATGTTCATCTCCATGTCAATCTCAATCTTCTAAACGTAAGCGATCCAGCGGCCGCAGGCAATCACCGCAACCCAGATGAGGATCGACAGTATCGCCTGCGCTTTGGTCATGACCATTGTGGCAACAATGGCACCGCGCGCATGTAGCACCGCCGCGTTGGTCCCCGCCGCAAAAACCAGGCACATTTTTACCACGAATGCAGGATTGTTGATCAGGTCGCCCGCACGCGAGACAAACATGGTGAAGCCGGAGAGCGCCACCAGTAGAAACCCGGCGATGGTCCATGGAATGATGTGCCTGGCGAGCTGGTTCACGTCGAAGCTGCGCATCAGGCCAAGAATGCGCATATCGATAATCCAAAGCGTGCCGAACACCAGCGCGATGCCGATAATGTGCAGGATTTCCAGTGATGGATAGGCGTAGGGATTGGTCTTGAGCCAGACGATGGGCGCCCAATGACCAAGGGCTTCCAGCGCATTGACGGGCATTGGCACGGTCGGGTTCATGCATTGATTTTGGCATGACCTTCGCGCGCGAACCGTTCCGCGATTGGGAAGGCAGACCAGGCGGCCCGCCGCCCACCGCGGCACAAAGGCGCAGAATGGCGCTATTCGTCACCCTCCATCTTTGGGGCACCATGAGCAAACTGTCGTTACTTGACCTTGGATTTTTCATTGCCGAAACCGAAGCGAGCCCAAAGCACGTTGCCGGTTTGCTGGTGTGCAGGCGGCCGGCAAAGTCCACCGTCGGTTTTGCGAAGGCGTTGTATCGGGACTTCCTGACATTTACAGATGTGAAGCCGCCGTTCAATCGCATCATCATGTTTGAAGCGACGGCGATGCCACATTGGCAAGACGTGGACGCGGTTGATCTGGATCAGCATGTTTTTTATCACAAGCTTGGCAAGGGCAAGAACAACCAGCAATCACTCTACGATTTTGTCGCCGCGCTGCATACGCCACTGCTCGACCGCACCCGTCCGCTTTGGGAAGTTCACGTCATCGACGGCCTGGCGGGCGGGCGATTCGCGCTGTATCAAAAGATGCATCACGCCTATGCCGACGGTGTGACGATGACGCGCTGGACCGCAGAAGGCATGGCGCATTCAGCCGCCGATCTCGAACTCACGCCGGTGTGGACGCTCAAGCATGGCGGTCACGCCGCCAAGCGCAAAAAGCGTAGTCAGGAAATGATGCAATCGATGTGGACCGATGCGGGCGGGCTAGGCAGACGGTTGTTCGGCATCGGTCGCTTGGCCGCGATGTTATGTCTTGAGGGTGTCAAACTCACCAAGAATGCGATTGCGCTGCCGTTTGTATCGCGCCCAAAAACGCCGCTGACCGGGCAGGTGACATCGGGGCGCCAGTTCACCACGGCTGGCGTGTCGATGGAACGCGTTGACCGGATTCGCAAGCGCACGCGCTCGACCCTCAACCATGTCGCGCTCACGTGCCTGGACGGCGCATTGCGGCGCTACCTGAGCGATCAGGGGGTCGAACTCAGTCGCCCCATCATCATCCAGATGCCGGTGAACCTGCGGAAGGAGGGTGAGAAAACGGCCGGCAATAAAATCGGCATCATCCTTGTGGAACTGTCCCCGCCGACGGACGATCCCTATGTTCGACTTCGCAATATCGGCTTCTCGCTGCGCAATGTGCGCACCATGATCGACAGCGTCGCGCCTGAAGCGATCGAGTCGTACACCATCATCACGACACTGGTCGCACAAATCGCTGAAATGCTGAAGCTCTCCAATGCGCTGCCGCCGATGGGCAACACGCTGGTGTCGAACGTGCCCGGTCCGAAGGAGCATCTGTACATTAAAGGTGCGAAAGTCGAAGAAATGCATCCCATCAGCACGCTGCCTCCAAGCAATCTGCTCAATATCACGCTGTTCAGCTACGCCGGCGATCTGTTCTTTGGTTTGATCGCAACCGACGAATTGCCAAATCTTGCGCGGCTGGGCGTGTACGTGCAAGAGGCGTTTGCGGAACTGGAAGAATCAGTGCGTGATGCGCATGCGGCGTAGCCAGCGTTGCTAGTCCCGCCAATGCAGGCGACGTTTACGGGCGCGCTGCTCATTTACGGAACGTCTGATTAAGGCAACAACTGCCTCGCAAACGTCTCCGCGTCCACGTTGCCCCCGCAAACCACCAACCCCACACGCTTCCCGAGAAGCCGCTCTCGCAGCGGATACATCAATGCCGCCAGCGTCGCCGCCCCTGCAGCCTCGACCACAAGCTTGGATACGCGAAAATGCAGCCGCATCGCATCGCGGATTTGGTCATCAGTCACGATCACAACTTCATCGACAAACCGGCGGTTGATGGCAAACGAGTAGGGTTCACAGCGCGGCGCGCCCAGAGAATCAGCGATGGTGCGCACCACATCGATGGATTGCGGCGAGCCCGCCTTGAAGCTGCGGCTCAAACTATCGGCGCCTTCGGGTTCCACCGCGTAGACCGCCGTCCTCGGGCTCATCTGCTTGAATGCGCAGGCGACACCACCACTCAATCCTCCTCCGCCGGCGGCGATGATGACTGCGTCCAATGCTGCGCCGACGGCACGTACCTGATCAATGAACTCAACGCCGACCGAGGCGGTGCCCAGCGTCGTCTTGGGGCCCTCATAGGGATGCACAAACGTGCGGCCCTCGGTGGCTTCGATCTCCTTCACACGTGCAAATGCATCGTGAACGGTATCGACCAGCTCGACAGTGGCACCGAGTTCGCGGCACACATGGATGCGAAATGGATTGGCGGTCTTGGGCATGACCACTTTTGCGGTGGTGCCGAGTATGCGTGCGGAGTAGCCGAGCGAGATGGCGTGGTTGCCTGCCGAGACGCCCGTTACGCCGCGGGACAATGCAGCCGCATCCATATCCATCATCACCGAAAGCGCGCCGCGCGGCTTGAAGCTGCCGGTACGCTGAAAGAGTTCTTCCTTCAGCCATACCTGCGTGGACGCGCCCACGGCGGCGGCAAGCGCGTCATCGACGATGCGGCGGACTGATGTCGTGATGACGAGGTCTCCCATGCGCGCGCGATTGGCGCGGATGGCTTCGATGGTGGGGGCTTCGATTTGTGGTGCGTTCACAGGCAGCTTCCTTTGTGTTTGATCACTGGGCATCAGCGAGCATTATCGCGACCGCAGCGGAGGGCGTTAGCTTGATGCTGAAGCGCGAGCGCTCAGGCTCGCTGGTCTCGAAGCAGGCAAAGTTTGTTTTGTCCAGTGAGTAGACGAGGATGTTGTAGAGGTCCGCGAGCAGCCGCTCGTTGGCCCCCGGCAATTCCCGACAGTATTTCTGAAGCTGTTTTACGTTCATGGTCGTACATTTTAGGGTCGGCAAGTCGATTGGCATCATCACGAGTGTGCTGCTGGCGACTGTAATGTACGGGAATGTGCCTTGCAAGCTGAAACGACCTCTTGTTTTGCGCAATGCGCGCGGGCAGGCATCCGGTGGTTTTGATATGCTGTTCCCGTTGAGCAACCATACCGGGAGCAGTTTTGACGGGGCAAGAAAAAGCACATGCGGCCGAGACTGCCGTCGATCCGCTGGGCCGACTGCTTGCCATTCGTCATACGTTCCTGGACCGCCTCTGGAACGGCATGTTTGTGATCGCCGCCGTGGCGACACCTGTATCAGTGTCGCGTGCGCTCATTACCGGCTGGCATCACGTCTACACACTCCACATCGCCTTGACTTTGCTGGTCGCAGGACTTTATTTCGCACGCGGCGCTGTTCGCTATCGAACCAAGCTGTACATCCTGATCATCCTGTTCGCGGCGGTGGGTTGCAGCGGCATTTTCACGCTGGGCCTGCTCGGCTCAGGGATATGGTTCCTGGTGATGTGCAGCTTGCTGGTAAGCACTTTTTTTTCCTTGCGCACGGGGCTGATCGTGGCGGTCGCGACGGGCTTGACCATCATCCTCGCTGCAGTGTTGTTTATCACCGGCATTCTCAAGGTGCCGTTTGACGCCAATGTTTATGTCACCAGCGTAACCGGTTGGGCTATCTTGCTGATCAGCACCTCGATCATGCCATTCGTTGTCTTCACCGCGTTCGGAGCCTACCAACGAACCATCGTCGACCTGCTGCACGAGTTGCAACAGCAGCGTGACCAAATCGCCGACCTCGCTGCGCGCGATCAATTAACCGGTCTACCGATGGCCAGCCTGGCAAATGACCGCCTGGAGATGAAGATGCATTCGGCCATGCGTGATGGAACGCGGGTTGCTTTTTTGTTCGTTGACCTCAATGGGTTCAAGGCAGTCAATGACACCTGGGGGCACGAGGCAGGCGATCATTTACTGCAGGCGGTCGCGACACGTCTTCAAAAGAGTGTGCGTGTCGAGGATACGGTTGCCCGCGTCGGTGGGGATGAGTTCGTTGTATTGCTCGGTGGCCTGAAGAGTCGGCACGAAGCCGTGGCGGTCGCAGAGAAAATTATTGCCAACGTCTGCCAGCCAGTCATTTATGCTGCGCAGTCGATCACATCCGGCGCCAGCATCGGTATCTCCATCTTCCCGGAAGACGCCACCGATATCGCCACCCTCAGGCGACTCGCGGATCGCGCGATGTACCAGATCAAGCGTTCGGGGAAAAATGGCTTCGCGTTTGCGGACGGCGAAGCGCCCATGAGTGAAATCCCGGCGGGTAAGTGACTGCTATTGCTCGATTTACCGTCAGGCAAAGATGGATGGTTTCAAATTTGAATGCGTAGACTCTTTTTGGTCGATGGATCACGCCGCGCGCACCAATCGCAAGTGCGTAATCTCCGAGGGCGCACCGAACCGTTTTGGCGGACCCCAGTAGCCGGTGCCACGGCTCACGTAAACCCAGAGATCCTGCAGGCGATGCAGGCCCGCAGTGAAGGGCTGTTGCAGCGGTACAAAAAAATTCCATGGCCAGAATTGTCCGCCGTGGGTATGGCCGGAAAGCTGCAAATGAAAGCCCGCGTCGGCCGCGGCGTGTGCGCTACGTGGCTGATGCGCGAGCAACACGCGGATACGCGCGTGGTCGGGCGCGGTGTTGATCGCGCCCTCTGGACTACTCAGATGGCTTGGATCGAAATGATGTGCGGTGATGTCGGTTACGCCGGCGATCACCAGGGCGGCTGTATCGTGTTGCAGCACCACATGTTCATTCAGCAGTACGCGTAATCCCAAACGTTTCAACTCAACAATCCATGCGTGTGCACCCGAGTAATACTCGTGATTACCTGTGACAAAAAATGTCCCGTGACGCGATGACAATTTCGCAAGCGATGAAACATGATGCGCTAGTTCGGCCACGCTACCGTCGACAAGGTCACCGGTCACAGCCACCATGTCGGCATTGAGGCGGTTGACGACGTTGACGATGCTTTCGACGTACGGTCCCTTGATGGTCGGACCGACGTGAATATCGGTGATTTGTGCAATGGTGAATCCGTGCAGCGCTTCGGGCAGATTGGCGATTGGTACCTCAATCCGCAAGACGGACGCAGTGCGTCGGGCGTTCCACATGCCGATCATGGTGATGAGCGATGCGGAAACAGGGACGGCGAACGCGGAGATGGTTGCAGCGGACATCAACCAGGCAAAAGGTGTTGCGACGGCAATCAGGGTGAGCATCAACAATAGAATATCGCGCAGTAGCGTGAGCACAAACAGCGACGAGAATAATCCCATTGCCGTCATGCTCGCCCAGGATAATTCATCAGCGAAGCGATGCTTGCTGCGGCGAAATTGCCAACCCAGGTACAACAACGCCCAGGAAAGCAGCAGCATGATCACAAGTGACAACGTCGCCCAGGACCAGGGTGACAGCGCCGGGAGGAGTCGCCAGCCGACGTATAAATGCAGCAGCGCCGACAGCGCAAATGGAGTGACGCGGTTCATGAGCGACTGTAGATGGGCGCGCTAGCGGACAATTCAATGGCTCAGTTTTACCCGGCACTCATTCATGTGAAATAAAAAACGGCTCCAAAGGGCCGTTTTTTATGCGCGGGGTTCGAAAGTATTTACTGGCGTGGCACACCATCGCGGTTGACAAATATGGTGCTCCCGGGTGGTGCACTCATTTGCACGCGATGTTCGATGCCGCGGTAGTTATAGGTGACATCCCAGTAAGCGGGCCGGCCACTGCCGACATTCCTGCAACGTTGCACGTTCTTGTCGTACGCGACGTTGTTGCCATTGCCAGAATTCCCACCGATCAACGCGCCTGCAACAGCGCCGCCGGCTGTGGCCGCGTCTTTGCCCCGTCCGCCGCCAACCTGATGACCGAGCACACCACCAATAATCGCGCCAAGCACCGCACCGCCAACATTTTGATCGCCGCGTTCAACGACCTGTTCACGTTCGACCCAGCAGCGCTGCTCAGGCGGCCCCAATACTGCGCGCACGGATGTTACGGGCGCTTCGTAAACCCGCTCATTGGCACGCTGACGGTACTCGTAAACGGCTGCGGGCGGGGGCACCGGGACTTCGTTCTGGTATCTGCCGCGATCACTCACTGGCCGCACGGACGAAATCCGGTCATTCATGCCGATTGAACTGAGCGAGTCATAACTGCCGCGCCGCAGCACGACACACCGACCTTCAAAGCGCGCATCTGTACAGACTTCCCAACTGCCACGGTCAACAACGGCCGAAGACGCAAGATCGTTGAATCCTTGATTACCGAAATTGCTCACCGGACGATCGGTGGTAAAGGCGCGGCCGCGGAATCCATCGTGCTCGTAGAGGGTAATATTTGCCAACGCTTGCGTGGCGAGCAATGCAGTCGTTGCCGCAAGTGCGGTCTTCAATGCCCAGTTCATAGCTCATCCTCCTGATGGTTGGTCACCGCGCAGAACTGCGCGTTCGATGGTATACGCAAAGCGGTTAACGCATGTGCGCGGCAAGTCGTTGGCATCCCAAGCGAAATGCGCATCGTCAATGTTGGAAGCTCCGCGGATTCCGTTGGATTCACGTTTTCATTCTACCCAACACTTTGTGTATATGGAGAAATCCCATGCCGCCAGTTGACGCGCAGAGTTGGCTCGACGTTATCGAAACGCATAATGTTCCTGAGGCCGGTTTTACATCACGCCAGGAATCCCATTCCACCGGTGCGCGCAAAGCGACCGAGATTAGGGAACACGGTCGGCAGTTCGCTTACTGAGGCGCCCATCCATTTAGCGAACGTTGCGCCATATTCGTCGACCGATGTTACCGGCAATAGCCGCCCCTGGCCGACATCATTTGGACCGAGTAGCGCTACGGTCGGGAACTCAGAGCCCGCCGCGGTTCCGCCGTAAAATGCGCCGCCATTGACGGCGCCACCGAGTGCCAAACAATGCGTTCCCCAGCCATGATCACTGCCCGCTCCATTGGACGTTTGCGTGCGGCCGAAATCGGACATGGTGAACGAGGTCACGTTGTTCGAAATGCCTTGCGACACCGACCAGTTGTAGAACCAGGTCATCGCCTGGTCAAGTTGCTTGAGCAGATCTGCATGCAGACCGCTCAGAATTGGCGTCGTGACATTATTGGAATTCTTGAACTGGTCGCCGTGATTATCGAATCCGCCTAGGGACACAAAGAAAATCTGGCGCTTCACACCTAGCGTATTTCGCGCGGCGATCATGTTGGCCACTGAACGCAGTTGGCCTGCCAGGCGATTGCTTTGCGCCAAGCCTGATGAGTTGGTAAAGGTAATCGGCGGTGCAGGCGTGATGGGAAATTTCTCGGAGACGTTTCCAGACGCATCCTTGGCCGGCGCTCCTGCGGCATCGAGGTTGTAAAGCGATGAATTTACAAACTCGCTGGTCGTCAATGCACGTGCGCCCATGTCGCCCCATTGATCTTCGAGGACGTTGGCACGCACGATATTCAATTGATTTTCAAATGCTGCCTGCGGGTTCGGCCGAGCCAGGGAATAGTTGTCCCAATCACGATATGACCTGAGTCGTTTGACGATTGCGCTCTTCGTACTACTCCAGGGCGATATCGAGTAGGCCACTGCGCTGTCGCCTTTTTGAAACAGACTTTGTCCGGCAGCCGAAATTGAAACCGACACCTGACTGTTGCCGTTGGCCGATTCAATCAAATCCGCCATGCGCCCGCCCCAGCCGGTCAGCGCCGGATAGTCTGCGCGACCGGTTTGCCAGTGGCTCTGCATATCTGAATGCGAAAAGAGCTGTGGCGGGTTGTTCGTCTGAGCGCGATACGCGGCGAGCGAAGTGGGTTGCAACAACACACCCGCGTTGGGGATTGCCGCGAGCTTGCGATCTGTATTGAAGATGTTCGCCAGACCCGGCATGCTGGGATGGAAGCCGAATGATCTGCCGCTGACACCGGCTGCAACGGGAATCGCATTCACTGCCGGAATCGCGAGATTGCCGCGGCCAGAAGCATAGCCCGCATATTCGCCGCCGAGCGGGATGATCATATTGTGTGCGTCGCTGCCGCCAAACAGAAAAACGCACACCAGCGCGCGGTAGTCGTTGTAGGGGCCGGCTGCATATGCCGCTTGCATCAAATTTCCCATCATCGGCGTGCCCGCCGCAACGGCCATCATCTTCATGAAGCGGCGGCGATCTTTGTGCAGGTCATAGGTATTCATGTTTGTGTCCTTACTTCTGGATCGAGTATTCGGGGGAATTGAGGATGAGCCACAGTGCGGTTTTGAATCGCTCAGTCGCCTGCGTAGCGGCATTGGCATCCGTAAGGCGGGTAGCAATATCGATCAACTGGGTGCGGAATTCGGCACTGATTCCCGCAGACATCAGGGTGAGACTCATTGCGTCGATCATCACTGCGGGCATATGCGCGACGGCAATATAGCCTGCATAGTTGGGCGCGAGGCGCGTATTGGGGTCGCTTGAGGACTGATTGAAGCCACCGACGATTCCGTATTTGCTGAAGTCCATAAATCCGGAAATCGTGGCGCTATTGGAAATCTCGAACTCTGGACCGTACAACTGCGCACGCGAGAGCGGACCAGACGGCGTGTAGTCGGGGTGATAGAAATTGAATACGCTGCCTGCATGCATCGGACTCTGGCCCAGGGAATCAGAGCTGCCCAGATCGTAGATGCTGGCGTAATAGCCGCCAGCCATCCTCGCCTCGAACGCGCGATGCATGTGCGCGAAACGCAACACGGGTTCGCGCAGTTTGCCGAACGTGTTTGGCTGCGAACCGCGCGGCGCCCGCGCCTCCGGATCGAGCAGGATGGCGCGAATGACCGCCTTCATGTCACCACGCACGCCGGCGCCGTTGTTATTGAACGCGCTGGCCACGCGGGTCACATAAGCACTGCTCGGGTTGCTGGTAACGAGACGCATGATCAGCTGCTCGCCGATAAACGGACCGACGTTCGGGTGATTGAAAACATTATTGATTACACCGTCCAGGTCCTGCATGGGCGTCTGGCCGGCAGGAAGGCTTTGACTGAAACTGGTCGCGCCGGGATAAGTCAGCAATGTCTTGACACCAGTATCGTGCGCGCCACCGGTGATGGTGCGTTTGCCATCGGCCGACCGATAACTGGTCAACCAGGGTTCCATCGGCGCGGACCAGCCCGTACAAGCCTTTGCCGCACTTACAGGTTCGGTCGGGAACGGTACATCGGGATACAGCCATTTGTACGGATCCGCCTGATTTTGCCCCGCATGGTTCCAGCCAGTCAGCGCACGCGCCACTTCTTGCGCGATCGCCTCGGAGTAAGTGTTGATTGGCTTGCCCATCGCATCCAGTTGCAGCGAGCCGTCGATATTGAGCATCACGGTGCCGATGGAGAACAACTGCATCATTTCGCGCGCGTAGTTTTCACTCGGGATCGAATTGAGCGCGGCATCCGCCTTGGCGCTACCCTTCATGTCCAGGTACTCGCCCATTGCCGGGCTGAGCGTGATGTCTTTGAGCAGATTGCGGAAATTGCCGAATGCATTTGCACCGAGCAAGTCCAGGTATGACGCGGATGCACAAGCCTGATCGCCGATGGTGTTGTTGTTCATCGAAATCACCATGATCTGCGAGATTGCGAACACAACCCGCTGGCGCAATTGATCCTCTGCCTCGAAATACTGTTTCCAGATCGACGGCATCGCAACCGCATAAGGTGTGGTCGGGTAGAGGGGGTCGTTGCGGACGGTAGTGAGGTGCGAGGTTTGCGCGGTGTTGAATTGCTCCTCGAGATAGGCTGCCGGAGTCATCAACGCGACACGGCTGATCTCAGTTACCGTTGCGCCAAATGTTGCCTGCGTGAGCAATCGCGCTGCATCGGCCTTGGGGTGCGGCGCGACAGTGACGCTGATCAGTGCGGAGAAATTAAAGGCTCCATTGGTATCGACCGCCTTCGCTACCAGCGTCGTCGGACCCTCTACACCGGGCGTCCAGTTCAGCGTGTAAGGTGCCGTTACCACTTCACCGATCTTGGTTGCGCCCTCGTAGAACTCCACCCTGGCGATTACGCCCCCGGCGCCAATGGAGGCATTTGCGGTCAGTGCGGCAGCAGTGCTGACCTGTGCCATCGCGACGTTTGACAACGCGACCGTCGGTGCCGGCGTGGTCCCCAGCGTCACGCCGGAGCGCGCTTTGACAGCGGAAATATCGGATGAATTGATTGCCCCCGAAACGTTGATGTCGTACTTGAAGTTGTTCGCACTCACGCTTACGGTCTGACCCGAACGCGCCTTAATGCCGGTGATATCGCTGGCATTCACGCTGAAACTGTTGTTGATGTCGCCCGCAAGAAAACCGATTGAAACCGATGTAGCGAGGGAGCCATTGACACCTGCCAGGCTGATCTTCACACGCCGATTGTCCGCGATGTTTGTCAGCGTCACGATCACATCATTGCCTGAAAATTGCGCTGTTGGGTTGCCAAAAGGCGTGCCACCGACATCAGTCAACGACACAGAGCTGATCGCCGTAATGGGTGCATCGAATTGAAAGACGATGAGGTGCCCGTTAACAGGAATGCGCGATTCAACGGTGACGGCACCGGTGACTGACGCCGCACGGTCGAGGGCGAGGTCATAGGTACCGGCTGTGCCGTGCACTTTTCGCGATTGCGCGCCGGTCAGGCTTAACGCCGATGCGGGCAGTGCCACAAAAAGGAGCAACAGGCACACGCCGATGGTGACGGCTCGAATTCTTGCATAACGGCTCATGACAGCTCTCCAAAAGACATCTAATAACCGATGCAGAAATCGTGCCAGCGCACTTTCAGTGCAATCGTGGGCGGGGTAACCGAGCGCCGGTCGAAAGTGTCGTTGTACAGCGACAGAGCGGGCGCAATTAGTCAGGCTCGTGCTTGCGCTGCGCGCCATGGTAGTGCGAGTGTCGCAGCCTTTACTCGAGTATCGATTGCACCTGGCCATCACCCTGCGCAGTCGCGCCGGCCCGCCCACATGCCCGGCGGTATTTGCGAAATTCGTGCAAACTGTCATCACCATGAATCGCCCCATAAGATGGTTGTTCGTCACTTACATCGGCTTCTGCGCGACCGGTTGCGAAACGTATCGCACCCCTCCAGCCGTGGAACCTGCAATCATCAGTGTTGCCCAGTGGGGTGGCACCCCGGCTGATGCAGCGCTGGCACGCCTGCACAAGATTGACCGGATTACGCTGCATCATCAGGGACTGGCGTTCCCGCGCGGCAAGGATCCGCAACAATATCTGCGCGATCTGCAATCCTGGTCGCGCAAGACGCGTGGCTGGATTGATGTGCCCTATCATTACGTGATTGATCTTGACGGCCGCATGTACGAAGGACGGGATATTCGTTTTGCCGGAGACACCAATACCAGCTACGATCCATCGGGTCACGCGCTGATTGAAGTCGTCGGTAATTTCGAGGACGTTGAAC
>JAJAYN010000482.1 GCA_026786225.1 Burkholderiales bacterium
CGCTACCGGCAGGCGACAATCGAGGACATTGCCCTGATACTCGTGGAAGCATTGAAAGGCCCTTTCGCGCAATTCCTTGACTCTCCTTAAGGAACGCGTTTGTACAGCCGGATAGTGTCGGGCGATGAATCTCTGGGATACCCCCGCAGGATTTGATCAACCATTGGCAGCGCTGTCGGCTTGTCATCGGCGGATCGAAAAGCAGATGGCCACACTGACACGCTTGCAAAAACATGTGTCGCGCAATGGCTTTGACAATGATGGGCGCATCGCGGCGACCCGCATCCTGCGCTATTTCGTTCAAGCGGCACCGCATCATCATGCGGATGAAGAGAACGATTTATTTCCCAAAGTGTTGCGCGCCGCCGAAGCGCCGGCGGACCGCGCACAAGCGTTTGAACTCGTGTCGCACCTGCTTGTGGAGCATCGCGACATGGAAGCCATTTGGGAGAAGCTGTACGACGCATTGCAGTGCCTCCAGTCCGGCGAAAAAACGCAGCTCGACGGTCAACTTTGCAAGGAGTTCACACGCATTTATTCCGGCCATATTGATCGCGAAGACAAACTGCTCTTTCCGCTCGCTGCACGCCTGCTCAATCAACGCGAACTTCAGTCGCTCGGCAATGCGATGGCCCATCGGCGCGGGTTACCGCCACCGGTATTTTCGGCTTGACCCGGATGTTCTTCGCCTGATCCGACTTTCCTCGTATCCCAGCTGGCGGCTGAGTCGTGTCCTGCACAACACACAGGGTTCATTGTGTTGACAGCGGCGCTCTGGCTGGCCTGTTTGGGCGTGTGGACCTGGCCTAATGCCTCGATATACCGGGCTCCGGGATAGGACGGCATGCCTGGCTGACTTTCAATCCGTCGCCAACGTCACGATAATTCGTGGCTGACGGCAAGTGCGGCAGCAAACAACAACAGCGCGCCTGCCTGGTGCGCGGCGGCCAACGCAACCGGCACTACCAGCAGCAACGTTGCGACTCCCAGAGTGAATTGTATCGCCAGTGCGCCTAGTAGCAGATGGGAAGCGATGCGTGCGGTATCGGCTACCGGAGCCCGCGATATTCGCCACCACAACACAGGAATCAGCAGCGCCAGCGCCCATGCGATGAGGCGGTGATCAAACTGCACGGTGGCCATGTTGCCGATGAAGTTCGCATACCACGGGTTGATCACGAACATGTCTGGCGGAACAAAATGTCCATGCATCAAGGGGAAAGTATTGTACGCAAGGCCCGCACGCAAACCGGCCACCAATCCGCCCGATAGCACCATCAGAAATACCAGCCCGGCAAGTATCTGTGCGAATCGTGCGACCGCACGCGGCGCCAGCGCGCGTAGATTGCGCGGCGAAAGCAGATCGAGCGCGACCCAGAATTGCCCCGCAAAGATCAGAAAAGCCAGGCCTAGATGCGCGGTCAAGCGCAGATGACTCACACGCGGTTCGTCCACCAGTCCGCTCTTTACCATGTACCAACCCATGCCACCTTGCAGTGCCCCGAGCAGAAAAATACCGGCGAGTTTCCATGCGAGCGTGTCGCGTACCTTGCCACGCCAAAGAAAGTAGACAAAGGGAACCAGGTAAACCACGCCAATCAAACGGCCCAACACGCGGTGGAAGTATTCCCACCAGAAAATGCCCTTGAATTCTTCTACACCCATGTCGAAGTTGCGCAGCTTGAATTCAGGCGTAAGTTGGTATTTCTGAAACGTCGCCTGCCAATCGGCATGGTTCATAGGCGGAATGGCGCCAATAATGGGTTGCCATTCAACCATCGACAGTCCGGAATGGGTCAGGCGCGTGACACCACCGACCACCACCATCGCAAACAGCATCACACAGCAAATCAGCAACCATACTGCGATCAAGCGATCGCTGGCCGTCTTGTTGGATAACGCCGATGCGACCGGCAAAATCCGGTGGCCCAGAGTACGGGAATCGGTCATTGCGGAGTCCTTTCTTGCGCTCACGCGCAGCACTTCCATCGTATAGCGGAAGTTAAACACGGCAGAACTTCGGATTTCTTAAGACACATCAAGTAACTCGCGCATGTGTCCGCCTAGAGTGCTTATGCGCTCTCGCCGCGCACCCGCCTTTGCGGGAAAAACTTCGCTCCAGGAGAACAACATGCTGCCCAACAGTCCTTCCGATGCAACGCCAGAATCTCACGACGATCCCAACGAGCCGGTGCCACTGATGCAACAGTTGCTGGACAACCCGTTCCTGCTGCTTTTTCTCGGCGTAATGATTCCGATGATCGTGTACACGCTCTGGGGCGTGATCGACATTCTTACCGTGCCGCTCTCGAAGTAGCACGCCAAACTTCAACCCGAAACCAAACGTGCATTCAAGGAGAAACAGAATATGAGCGCAATCTTGCCGCCAGCGGAACGACTGTGGTGGAAACACCCGCTCGACCGCGTCGAAGGTACCTGGATCGTGATCTCACTCATTTGGTGCCTGATCATGTTTGCCATGATGGTCGGTTGGCATATTTGGGGGAAGCAGAACCTGTCAACCGAGACCTACAAGACAACGCCTGAAAAATTCTCCGCCAAGACGCAGGCGATGGTCGACAAATACACCGTTCGCACCGAGACCGCGGAGAAGATTCCTGTGGTGGCGCCGCCGGCGGGCAGCGATGTCTATCTCATTGCGCGTCTGTGGAGTTTCTGGCCGATTCTCGAACTCGAAAAGGACAAGACTTACCGCCTGCACCTTACTTCGATGGACTATAACCATGGCTTTTCATTGCAACCGGTAAACATCAACATCCAGATCGTTCCCGGTTACGAGCATGTGGTGAAGATCACGCCAAACCAGTCGGGCACGTACACGATTGTTTGCAATGAATTCTGCGGCATCAACCATCACACGATGGTAAGCCGGCTATACGTGAAATGAGGGGCTCAAAATGACGACAACCACCTACCGGACTTGCCCCCGTTCCGGCCTGCAATTTGAGTCACAGGCTGAAAAGCTGATGATCGTAAACGCCGTCACCGCCGTCGTGGCGCTGCTGGTGGGCGGAATACTGGCCGTGGGTGTCGTGCTCACGCGCTGGCCTTCGATACATTGGCTGGCAGCCGACACGTTCTACATGGTGTTGACCGCGCACGGCATCGACATGCTCATTTTCTGGATCATTTTTTTCGAAATTGCGGTGCTTTATTTCTGTTCGTCGACGCTGCTTCGCTGTCGAATAGCCACACCCAAAGTTGCTTGGGCGGCGTACGCGCTGATGTTGATCGGTGCGGTGATGAAC
>JAJAYN010000483.1 GCA_026786225.1 Burkholderiales bacterium
CCACATGATCGACGCAGCTGGTGCCAGCAACACAATCAACAATGGCAGGGCCGCGCCGACATAAAACGTGGACGCCGATGCAAGTGCCGCCTGAACCGGACGCGCCGTCATGGTTTCGGAGATGCCGAGCTCGTCGCGCGCATGTGCACCGAGCGCATCGTGTGACATCAATTGTGTGGCGACCTCCGACGCAAGTACCGGGTCGAGTCCGCGTCCGACATAGATGGCGGCCATCTCTTCATGCTCGTGTACAGGGTCGTTCGCCAATTCCATTCGCTCCCGATCCAGATCGGCATTCTCGGTATCGGATTGTGAGCTGACGGAAACATATTCACCCGCCGCCATCGACATCGCGCCGGCGACCAGACCCGCAACCCCTGCGATCAAAATACTCTTTGCATTTGCCCCTGCCGCCGCAACCCCTAGCACCAGACTCGCTGTCGAGACAATGCCGTCATTCGCGCCGAGCACCGCCGCGCGCAACCAGCCGATGCGGTGCGTTCTATGTCTTTCGATGTGTCTCATGGCGGTGTTCCTGTCAAAGAATAGCGATGCTGCAAGGCGTTACAAATCCATGCAGCCAGTTAACTGCAATTACGCGCTATCTGCAACCAGCGCGTAATGCTGCACCGTTGGGAAGGGGTCGTAGAAATGATGGAGCAAGCTGCGCCACTGTTGATACTGCGGTGATTGTCGAAAGCCGATTTCGTGATGCGCCACGGTTTCCCACCGTACCAGCAGCACGTACTGGTTCGGCTTTTCCAGGCAGCGCTGCAGCTCGTGGCCCAGATAACCCGGCATCGAGGCGATGATTGCTTGTGCCTGACTGAATGCCGCTTCAAAATGCGACGCCTGGCCGTCGCGAACGCGCAGGAGCGCGACCTCAAGAATCATTTGCTCTCACCATCCGCCGACGTGTAGATGGCCGGTGCGTGGCGCTCCATAAAAGACAGCGGTTTATGCAGCGGCGTAAAACCAAACTGTGCATAGAGTCCATGTGCATCTGCGGTGGCGAGGGTGAAGCGCCGTAAGCCTTGCAAGTCAGGATGCGAAGTGACGGCCTCCATCAGGCGCTTGCTGAAACCTCTACCGCGGTGTTCGGGAATCACAAAGACATCAACGAGATTGGCGAATGTCGCGTAGTCGGAGATGACGCGTGCAAAGGCCACTTGCTGATCACCGAGGTAGCCACCGAAACACAGGGAGTTGGTGATTGACCGCTGTACGGTATCGAGCGGAATATTTTTTGCCCAGCTAGATTGCGTGGCGAGAAAACGGTGAATGAAAGCGATATCCAGCGCTGATTTGTCACAGCTGATGCGTAGCGGATTCATGGTAGCGATGTGGTGACTGGTGATGAAAAGATGGTCGGGAGTATCGAAGTGTAACGCGCAGCCAGCGACACCAGCGCATCGCCTTCAGAGACCCCGTTGCATCAGGATTTCGTCGGCATCGAGTTCGCGAAGCATCGCGGTGACAGCCTGCTGTGCGAGCCCGCGACCCCAATATGCACTGGACAATTCGTACGCAATTCCCGCAGAGCCATTTGCGTGCAGCGTGGCTTGCACGAAATCGATGCCCTCGGGGTCAGGGTTACATTACGAAACGTACGATTGTATGCTCGCATAGCAATCCAAATCGCGCGACCAAAATCCTAAGCCCGCTATCTAGAAAAAATTATCCCGCCAGCGCCTTTCGTTGCACCAGCAAATAAGCCCGATCGATTTGATCCGCCAAACTGTTGATCGTATTCCTATCAACACTGGACGCGGCAAAGTGTGTCTGCCAATCGTTCACTACCTCTGCGACGCGCGCAGCTTCCGCCAGTGCCTCGGTCCGATTGAGCCCATATGCCTGCGACATCGACATCGCGTTCTCCACGCTCGAAATCGTGCCCTCGTGCCCGACAATCATCGACTGGTAGCCCAGCGCTTGCGCCGTTGGGAGCACGTCAAATGCGGGCGATAGCAGATAGTGTTGTGAGTCGGTGGCGAGTAGCACATGGTTTTTTTCGTGATCGTCGGTGTTGTCGATGAGTATGTTGAAAATCAGGCGACGGAACAGCTCGCGCATTTGCTGGCGATCCGTTCCGCCCACAGGTGAGCCGCGGCGGCGCAGCAACTGGGCGAGATTCGGATAGGACAGCGCGGCGCCTGCTGCCTTTAGCGCGACGTTTGCGGACAGCGCGTGCAACCGCTGAGTTTTTACCCTGCCAGTCACGGTACTTATTGCCCGATCAAAGCGCTTGATTGCGACGGCTGCACCTTTCGCCAACTTGATGACACGCGTTTCAGCGACGACAATTCCAGCTTTGGCTGCCAGTGTCATCGCCGCGTGCTCGACCAACGGCTCCGAAGACATTTCGGCTTCAGCAAATTTCAGCACCCACGGCTCGCCGTCTATTTCAATCAACGCCTTTGGCCTGGTGCCGCCCATCGTGGCACCGGGCGCGATAAGTCGTCGGGATACTTCATCGATTCCAATCATTTCGTCGGCCAGCAATTTACGAACGAGTTCGTGAACAGCGTCGACATCGGCAAGCGTCGGTAATGCACCCCTGGCGCATGGGGCATAGCGCTCCTCCGATGTGGAGACGCCAAGCGCCCCGAAGCGCTCGTCGCCCGCGAAGTAAAGCATTTCCAATATCGACAGTCGCGGCGGACGCTCTAGCTGGCGGATCACGCGCTCGCCCCAGCGATCCGGTCTGGCATCGTCCACTGAGCCCGCCGCTACATCTTTTTCTCGCGGCAGATGCTCCATGTCCAGGAGAGGCAAATCTTCACTCAGCGGAAAGCCCGTTTTTATCCACTCGCGCCCATAGCGCAACGACACGCCGCGCCCATTCAATGCGAGATGAATTTCCCCGACCAGCACCGGTCGTGCGGGAAGTCCCAGGTACCAGAGAAACAGGGTATCGACCACTTCGTATGGTGCGCGAGCGCTCACGACGCCTTGGCCTTCCTCGTCAGTCGGCCTTCAATCGAGCTTTGTGACCGCACCGCGCGGGTACGTGCGGCAGCGCGTACCTCGGCTTCCAGCGCACCCATATCTTTCGCCGGTTCTGCGAGCTCCGGCAATGCGTTTATGCGGCCCATCATCCACAATGCCGTCGCATAAATGCCCATGCTCACGGTCGGATCGCCGCGCTCCATACGGATCAGTGTTGGTGGCGATATTCCCATACGCCGCGCCCATTCGCGCTGCGACTCGCGCCGACGCACGCGGGCAAGCGCCAGGTTTTCACCGAGCTTTGCGAGCGAGGCGACGGCTTCGGCAGGGAGGGTTTGGAGCGATGCGGAGTTCTTCGACATTCATATAATTTACCAAAAAACCAGATAATGAGCAAGTATATGTTACTTATGAGCAAAGCGCCCATTGGC
Source organism: Burkholderiales bacterium (assembly GCA_026786225.1). Classification (GTDB taxonomy): domain Bacteria; phylum Pseudomonadota; class Gammaproteobacteria; order Burkholderiales; family Usitatibacteraceae; genus UKL13-2. Next base: position 3,381 of record JAJAYN010000483.1, read on the forward strand.
GGCGAGACTTTGAATTCCAAGAGTGAGTCGAATCTGCTTTTAGCGTGTCTCTTTACGCCGGACGCTGTTTGTAAAGATGCCTAAAGGTCAAAATGCAACGCGACTGGCGTCCATTGCCTATTTCGCCCCCATCCGTATCGCCCCATCCAGCCGAATCACTTCGCCATTCAGTACTTCATTCTCAATAATGTGCTTCACCAGCGCCGCATATTCATCCGGCCGCCCGAGGCGCGATGGAAACGGAATTTGTGCACCGAGCGAGGCGCGAATTTCATCAGACATCCCTTGCAACATTGGCGTATCAAAAATGCC
>JAJAYN010000484.1 GCA_026786225.1 Burkholderiales bacterium
CGGTACATGAGCGCGCTATATGTCTCGGTATAAATGAGTTGGCGCATCCTGCCGCAAACGCATGCGGGCTTCTATGTTCGGACACTGTCGATTTTGCGGCTGCAATCGACTACCACGGACAAGCCCTTTTGATCACTGAAGCCGATGGCGACTTGGTCGCCTCAAGCCGCCTCTGGAATAACATTGGAGGTGCACTTTCCATTGTCGGCCAATACGACAATGCGATGAAATGCTTTCAGCGATCTTTGGAAAAAGTTGAATCGCTGCCTAGCCCTCTTTTTAGCCGGTTTAGCGCATTTACTAATCTTGCGCAGTGCGAGTTCTACCTGCGCGATACGCCGTCCGGCCTGTATTTTTCGGAACTTGCACTCAACGAACTACGGGCTGCAACTGGCGGCGAAAAATATGACGCCTACGCACAGATCCTGCTCCGTCGAAACACGGTCAGGCTGCTTATAGATGCTGATCGCGTGGCAGATGCGGAACTTCATGCGCAGCAAGCCGTGGCCCTCGCCAAGCAGGATGGTGGGCTGCGAGCGTCGATCGCAGCCGCGACTACACTAGCCGTACTCGAAATTGCGAAGGGCGATAGCGATGTCGCCTTGACTCGCCTTGAGCGTTCACTTGCGGATTCACGAAGTGTATGGCCAGCGTTTCGTGACACGCTCACCTGCGCAATCCGTGCCGAGGAAGCGATCGGCAGCCCCGAGAAGGCGTTGATCCGGCTCAGGGAGCTTTCCGAATTATTGCATGATCGCGGGCGCCGTTCTGCGATTGGCCATCTGGCAATCGCGAATTGGCGGCTTGAAGGAAACGCACAAAATCTGGTTGCGTTCAAGGCGGCGGAATCGCGGCTTCAAACTCGACTTCAGCAGCCATCGGTACCGCGGACCTGGCAGACCTTTAGTCGTATCGCGGTAGGAAATGCGATGCAGGTCGATGCGTCCAGCGAGCATGGTTTACGCGTAGGCGCCCTCACCCAGTTACTCGCACAGGCCCATGGATTTTCACCCATCGATGCGCTGGAGATTGGCCTTGCTGCACAGCTCCACGATATCGGCTTGGCAGCTGGCCATGAAAATCTCTTCAAACCGCACGCAGCGTCCTTATCGGGAACGTCGCACGTGGATGCAGCGCATTGCGAGGCAGGTTGGCAGATCCTCTGTGAGGATTCTCACGCGCGCCTGTTGCTTGCCCGGGATATCGCGAAATACCATCACGCATGGTGGAACGGCAGGGGCTATCCAAATGGTGTTGCGGGGCTGGCGATTCCGATTCATGCGCGTATGTGCGCCGTCGCAGACGCGTACGATTCATTGGTTGAAAATACGCCAGATGATGGTCCGCGCTCCATGAACGATGCTTTTATCCAGCTCGAGCAGGCTGCCGGCAGCCAGCTTGATCCGCAACTTGTCCGGTGTTTTATCAACGCCGTCCGCAACGAAGCAGACAATGAAGGCGTTTCTTTCGTTGCCGACGACGGTCTTACCTGTTTCCATCAACTAATCGCTGCACTTTCAAGCGGGCGCAATTTCTTATGAAAACCAAAACTAAAATTCAAGCTCAAACTCAAACTCAAACTTCTGCACCGGTGATCTCGGAGACCGAGAAGAAAATGCTGGAACTCCTCATCAAGGGGGCGTCGAGCAAGATCATCGCGCAGAGTCTGGGTTACAAGGATGGGACCGCCAGGGTCTATCTACACACGCTTTATAAGCGCATTGGGGTGAATAACAAGACAAGCGCGGTGACCTGGTACTTGGGTAACAAAGGCAAAACTGCTGGCGTACTCGGTGCACCTGGCGAGGCGCTGCCAGCGCGGCCAGAATCGTTTGGCGACTTTGCGGTAGAAACAGATCTGCTGGCAAGCTTGGGCGTCATGGCAATTTTTGTGGGTCCGCACAGCAAGATGTGGGAAGTAGCAAGCCGACTAAAGGGCGCGGCTTCACGAACTGACCCTGACGATGTCGAGCGTATTCGTATCAAATCCCGGCAGTTGTGGAATGCGCTATTACAGGGTGATTTCGCGTACGGAAAAAAAGAATTTGATGCCGGCTATTTTTCAAAGCTGTTTGTCGAATCCACGACTGATGCGGTCGTCGTGTCATCCCTGCTGATGCTCGGCGGCTACTCGGCGCGAGCGAAAAAATCATTGGGCGCGATGCCTGCACGCAAGGACGCGAGCATCGGGATTACGCGCGATGAACGCGCCGCGCTCGTCGCGATTTCGGATGCTGTAGACAATCAAAATGAAAGCGCGCTCACGGCATTGCACCAGCTTGCTAAAGATGGGGTTTCCAAGCCGGTGTTCCGTCAACTCGTCCTGGTTGCACTATTCCACATTTACAAGATGCGTGACGATTTGGACCGGGCTCGCGTCTTGGCAAACACGATCTGGGCGGAAGCAGAGGCAGTGCGGCATCACCTTCAGGCGCTGGGTGAGAAGACGCTGACGATTGAAGGTCGCGTTCCCGAGCCACCAAAAGTTGCAGCCGCAGTGCTCAACAGGTACCTCGAAAAGCTTATGTCATAGTGCCAGCAGGCCAGTCACCCTTTTGCCGACCATGCTGCCCATAACGCACTGCTGAACGAAGGGGCGTGGCCAGTTTCGCTACCAACATACGACGCCTTCCCCACCACCGATCAATATCAATTGGTCGTCTGTTAGCTTTTCAAATCCCGGATTTACTTCTTTCGTCGACGGCTTGACCGAGTCCTCATTCGAAGTGGAGGATGTAGGGGCAAACGCAAGTTC
>JAJAYN010000485.1 GCA_026786225.1 Burkholderiales bacterium
GCATCGCTGATCGATCCAAGCTCGTCGATGTGCTCGGAAAATTTCCCCTGCCAGTGGAAGTCATTCCCATGGCGCGAAGCTATGTAGCACGGGAGTTGGTGAAACTGGGCGGACACCCGGAGTGGCGCATGAAGGACGACAAAGCCGTTGTCACCGACAACGGCAACTGGATTCTTGATGTGCATGGCATGACGATCTCAAATCCAATTGAGCTTGAAGGGTGCCTCAATCAAATTGCCGGCGTCGTAACCAATGGCCTGTTTGCGCGGCGTGGTGCTGACGTCGCGTTGCTCGCCTCGATCGAGGGTGTGAGGACGATCATCCGCGCGTAGGCACTATTTCAGACCGCCAGTAACAGAATTGTCACAGATACGCACTAAACTCGATAAATTACCTTTGGGTTCAACGCTCAAACCTGCCCACCACAAGACCGAAAAATGCCAAGCGATCATATTTCAAAAAAATTCGATGCCGAACTTGAGAGCGTTCGTGCACACGTGCTGCAGATGGGCGGCCTCGTCGAACAGCAGATCAACCGCGCGATGGAAGCGCTCGCCAATGGCGACATGGCGCTGGCCGACCAAGTTATCATTGACGATCACCGCGTCAATGCGATGGAAGTCGGTATCGACGATGACTGTACGCGGATTATCGCCAAACGCCAGCCAACCGCGGGCGATCTGCGCATGGTGATGACAGTGGTCAAGACCATCACCGATCTGGAGCGGATCGGTGATGAAGCACAGAAGATCGCGCGCATGGCCAAGCTCGTCCATGAACGCGAAAACGGTACGTCACCGCGATTCTCGGAAGTGCTTTACGCCAGTAATGTCGCCCTCGATATGCTCAAAACGGCACTCGACGCTTTTGCCCGGCTCGATATTGCAGCCGCTGCAAAGGTCGTGAAGCAGGATCAAATTGTCGATGAACAGTTTCGCGGCATCATGCGCCAGCTGGTTACTTTCATGATGGAAGACCCGCGCACAATTTCAGCTTGTATCGATGTATTGTTTATCGCCAAGGCAATCGAACGCATCGGCGACCATGCCAAGAACATGTCGGAATACGTGGTGTATCTGGTGAAGGGCAAGGACGTGCGCCACATCACGGCAGAGGAGTTCGAGCGCGAGACGTCATCGCCCGACTAGCTGATCGCATCTCAAAAAAAATAGCGCCCCTTTCGGGGCGTTATTTTTTGGAGTTACGTGCCGGGATTTCCCGAACACTCAGGCAGGCGGCGGCACGAACCCCGTCGCCTGATCAGCGCCTTCACCAAAAAAGTGTCGCTGCATCTGTTCCTCAAGATACTTTCGCGCCTTGATGTCGGCGAGGTTCAGGCGATTTTCATTTACCAGTCGCTTTTGGTGTTCGAGCCACTCCTTCCAGGCCTGCTTGGAGACACCCTCATAAAGCTGCTTGCCCAGCGCACCGGGATACGGCGGAAAATCGAGGCCTTCCGCTTCCATTTTCAGCTTGATGCAATTCACCATTCTTGCCATTGGTTGCTCCAGTAATCTCTATACGGGCTTCGAATAGATTTTCGAACGCCGTGAGTAGTTATATAAGGCCTGTTTTTCCGCAGGCAACTTCGACACATCACTTTCCACAAATCCGCGTTCGAGAAACCATTGTGTGGTCTGTGTCGAAAGCACGAACAGGGTTTTGAAGCCTTTTTCCTTTGCCCGCTTTTCGGCAAAGGTGAGGATGCGTTCGCCGCGACCGCCATCGCGATAAAAGGGATTGACCGCCAGGCATGCCAGTTCAACCGCTTTGTCATTCGGAAACGGATACAAAGCTGCACAACCGATGATCTCGTTCTCGTGCTCCAGCACCACGAACCGGTCGATTTCACTTTCAATTAACGCGCGTTCGCGCTTCACAAGGATGCCCGCCGTGACCAGAGGATCAATGATCCCCATGATACCGTCGATGTCGTCCAGCTTGGCATCACGCAAACGGTCCGGTGCCTCCAGGACCACCATGGTGCCGATACCGTGGTGCGTAAAAAGCTCCATCAAAAGCGCGCCGTCGATGTGACGGCTGATCAGGTGGGCACGTTTGACGCCTTCGCGCACCGCACGAATCGCACAGGGGAGAAACAGGCGGATATCTTCGGTCTGGCCGCCGTAACGCACCGCATTGAGCGCCTCCTGTGCCTGTATGGCCGTCAGCTCGTTGAGCAGGCGTTCTTTATTGTCGGTGGCACCCAGCGTTTCCGTGAGAAAAATGAGCTTCTCGGCTTTTAGCGCGATGGCCACTGACGTTGCCACATCTTCGAGCGTGCAATTGAAAATGTCACCAGTGGGCGAGAAACCGATCGGTGAAATCAGCACCACTTCGTCATCGTCCAGCCTCCGCACGATACCTTCCATGTCCACCTTGCGCACCTGGCCGGTGTGCATGTAATCGACGCCGTCGCGCACGCCAAAAGGCTTGGCAGTGATGAAATTCCCCGACGAAACCCGGATATCTGCCCCAGCCATTGGTGAGTTGGCGAGTTCGGTGGAGAGCGTCGCCTCAATTTCCATGCGTACGATGCCGTTGGCCTCTTTCACACACCTCAGTGCGGCGTCGTCGGTGACACGGCGACCATCGACCAGTCTGGATGCAACGCCGCGCTGCAGGAGCTGCTCTTCCACCTGCGGGCGCGTGCCGTGTACCAGCACGACGCGAATCTCCAGACTCACCAGC
>JAJAYN010000486.1 GCA_026786225.1 Burkholderiales bacterium
GATCCAGAGTTACGGCAACGACATGCTCCGTTACAAGGGTGTGTTGAGCATCGAGGGCGAGGACAAGCGCATGATTTTCCAGGGTGTGCACATGACCATGGGCGGCAGTCCCGGCAAACCCTGGCTTAAGGACGAAGTGCGCGAATCCAAGATGGTATTTATTGGCCGGAACCTGCCCAAACGCATCTTTGTTGAAGGCCTCGCCTACTGCGTCGCAGATTCCGCCAAGTCGGTCATCGAGATCAAGTAAATGGTCGTTGACATCCGCGATCTCAAAGCGGGGTACGGCACCAAGGCCGTTGTTTCGCTGGCCTCACTGCAGATCGAAACGGGTGAACATACGCTGTTGCTTGGACCCTCGGGTTGCGGCAAGACTACCCTGCTTAACGTTTTATCGGGTATTGCATCGACATTGGCAGGACGGGTCGTTATCAACGGCACTGCGCTGGAAACACTTTCCGTCGGTGATCGAGATCGCTTTCGCGGTAAACATATCGGTTTGGTGATGCAGCGCTTGCATCTGATTTCAGCATTGACGATCAGCAAAAATCTGCGTCTTGCGCAACAGCTTGCTGGCGTCAGCGTAAATGACGGCATCATTCTGGGTGCGCTTGAGAAGCTTGGGCTGGCTGCCATGCTTGACCGCTATCCGCGCGAACTATCGCAGGGTGAAGCGCAGCGCGTGGCGATTGCCCGCGCAGTGATAAATCGTCCGGCACTGATTCTGGCCGACGAGCCGACCTCGGCGCTGGATGACGCTAACTGTCTTGCAGCCATCGATTTGCTCTTCGATCAAGCCACTGCGTATGGCGCAACGCTGATTGTTGCTACCCACGATCAACGTATCAAGGCACGTTTTGAGCGCGTGGTGACACTCGAACCGTATCTATGAAAACGCTGTCCACTTCACTCTCGCTTGCGCTCGCCTACCTGCGTGAAAAGCCCCTCGCGACAATACTTAATATCCTGTTACTGGGTTTGGGTGTGGGAACCATCATCGCGCTTGCGCTGACGCTCGCGCAATTGGAAGAAGGCATGGATCGCGACGCGGCCGGTATCGATCTGGTCATCGGTGCCAAAGGCAGCCCACTGCAACTCATCCTGTCGACGGTATTCCACATCGATATCCCAACTGGCAATGTGCCCGTTAGCGATGCTGCAGCCGTCATTGCCTCACCGATGGTCAAGCAGGCAATTCCACTGGCGCTGGGCGACAGCTACAAGACATTTCGCATCGTCGGCACCAATGCGGCGTATGTTCAGCTTTATGGCGCTTCTGTGCTATCCGGCCGGATGTGGAACGCGCCGCAGGAAGCCGTGATCGGTGCTGAAGTTGCACGCGTGACCGGCCTCGTGGCGGGCATGACTTTCACGGGCTCTCACGGGTTGACTGAAGGCGGCAGTGGCCATGCCGATCACCCGTACACCGTAGTCGGTGTGCTTAAGCCAGCAGGATCAGTCATCGACCGCGTCATCCTGACGGCAATTGAAAGCGTGTGGCAAGTGCACGGGCACGCCGATGCAGCCAATTCCGTATCTGCTGTCGCCGAAAAATTGGCCAAGGACCACGACCACGACCACCGGCAAGCAGACAAGGACGAGGGCAAGGAAGTCACCGCCTACCTCATTCAATACGCAACACCGCTCGCCGCCGCGTCCTTTCCGCGCCGGGTCAATGCGGGCAGTACATTGCAGGCTGCTGCGCCGGCGCTGGAAGTCGCGCGCCTCTTTAACCTGCTCGGTGTCGGAATCGCCGCGCTGAAGGTGTTCGCGCTCGTCATGATGCTGTGCGCGGCTTTGGGTATTTTTGTTGGGCTCACGAACGCGCTCAACGAGCGGCGCGCCGACCTGGCGCTATTGCGGCTACTGGGTGCAAGTCCGGCTATGGTATTCCTGACTGTCCTTACGCAAGGCATCGCGCTCGGCGTAGCGGGGGTTATACTGGGCTTGCTGATCGGACACGCAGGCACCGAGTGGATTGGCGCTACACTCGAAAAAACGCACCGAATCGCATTAACCGGTTTTACCCTCATCCGTGAAGAATTCTGGATAGCAGCAGGGGCGTTTGGACTTGCGCTGCTTGCGGGTGTGTTTCCCGCGTGGCGCGCGTATCGTAGTGCGGTACCAGTATTATTGAGTCGCACCTGATCTACGCGCACGTGGTGCGATACACGGAAACTTTAAGGGCATTTTGATGCAAGCAGGCAGCCTTCCTTTTTTGAGTCTCGGCAATTTTCGCAAGTGGGCGCTGGCCGCCGCGACTGCGATATTTTGCGTAATTCTCGGCAATCCGTCTTCCGCAGACAATCCGCCGGGGAAAATTCCTGACGAACAATTGTTTGGCTTCATCGGAAAAGATCCGCTGCCGCCAGGCACCATTCCGTGGCAGCTCCTGCGGCAGGTGAAGCTTGTTGAAGGCAAACAAAAGGGCGCGAAAACGCCGTCTATGCTCCCTGAGTTCGGCCCGGAACTGAAAGCGCTCGACAAAAAAGATGTAAAGATTTACGGATTTGTCTTGCCGCTTTCCACCAGCCAGAAGCAATCCCACTTTTTGATTTCGCCCCTTCCCTCCCACTGTCCATTTTGTGTGGATCAGGGGCCGGACTCGATGATCGAAGTTGTCGCCAAGAATCCGGTTGCCTATTCGCCATGGGAACCGATCGTGATATCGGGAAAGTTCGAATTGGTAAACGATCAATATCTGTTTTACCGCCTCACCGGCGGTGAAGCCGTCAAGAACTGACCATGGCCGCGCCGATCATACCCACCAAGCCCAGCCAGGCGCCGCGCTCCGCCACTGCAACCGGGACGTTCACGGCCAAGGCGTTGATGGGCGCGTCCGGCGTATTTTCAAGCGAACAATTGTCGCCGGACGCCAATAGCTTTCCGGTGATCTACGAGGCGGCGATTTTATATGCTGCGGATCACTATGATGCCGCTCGGGAAACGCTCAAAGAACACATGCGAACAGAAGAGGGTAAGTCGAGTATTCGTACCTGGCTGATGTTATTCGACCTTTTCCAACTCACACACAATCGACGCGAATTCGACGCCCTCTCGATGATGTTCACCGTACAGTTTGAGCGCTCGCCCCCGGCGTGGACGGCTGAAACCAGCAACACCGACCCGCGTCGAAAAGAGAAGCGCGACCGCAAGGATTTATTTTTGATGACACCAGACGCCAACGGGGCACTGCTGGCTGAGATCGATCGCCTGGAGGCCTTCGCCAGGGAAATCGGCACGTGCCGCGTCGAGTTCAACAAGGTCAGGAAAATCCAAGCCGCAGAAGCTGAATTGTTTTCGATCGTATTGCAACGCCTGCGTCGGGCCAAAATTCTTGTTTGGTTTAACGGACTCGATGATTTCGTTGCGCTGCTGAAAGCCAGTATCAATGAGGTTAACGGCAGCCTGATTTCGGCAAGCCAAGGGTGGTGGGCGCTGTTATTTGAGCTGACGATTCTCGATGGGCGCGCCGAAGAATACGAAGAGCTTGGGCTCGAATATGCCGTTGCCTTCGAAATTTCACCGCCACCCTGGGAGGTTGTTATCCGTCCAACCGGGGTTGCTGAGAACGCACCAGGTGCTGCCCCGGACACTTCGGCCAGCCAAACGGGTAACGCACAAGTCGGTTTTCCGCTCAATGGCGTCGTTGGCCAAAACAGCAGGGAGATGTTGCAGCAGTTGTCGATCTTCGCAGCGTCCAAGCCGGAAGTGCTGGTCGACATGAGTGGCTTGCTGCGTATCGACTTTGCTGCAGCCGGGCAATTTTTTGAAGCCATTCGCGCCATTCAGTTGTCGCAAAAGCGCGTCATTCTCTCCAACCTCAATGAGTTGGTGGCGGCATTGCTGGAGGTCTTCGGCATGTCCAAGCACGCCATCCTCATGAGAAAGAAATTCGTCTAGAATCAGCATCCACGCGGCCAGCAGGCCAAAAAGGCCTGAAGCACCGCATCCCTGCTTGAGTTTCTATTTTCGCTTTTCTCCGTCATCCATCCATGCAAACTGAACAATTCCACGGCACCACCATTCTCTCGGTTCGGCGCGGCGATAAAGTCGCGATGGGCGGGGACGGGCAAGTGACGCTTGGCAATATCATCGTGAAGGCGACCGCGCGCAAAGTGCGCCGATTGTACAAAGACCAGGTGCTCGCCGGATTCGCCGGTGCGACAGCCGATGCATTCACGTTGTTTGAGCGCTTTGAGTCCAAACTCGACAAACATCAGGGCCACCTCATGCGTTCGGCAATCGAACTCGCCAAAGACTGGCGAACCGACAGAATTCTGCGTCGTCTTGAAGCGATGCTCACGGTGGCTGACCGAACGAGTTCACTGGTCATCACCGGCACCGGCGACGTGCTGGAACCTGAGCTGGGCCTGCTGGCCATCGGCTCGGGCGGGGCCTACGCACAGGCTGCTGCCATTGCTCTCTTGCTGCACACCGAACTGGCTCCCGCCGACATCGTCAAGAAATCACTGACGATCGCTGGCGACCTTTGCATCTACACCAATCAGAATCACACGATTGAAACGCTTGATTAACTCGCAGGTCGGGCTAGACGCGCAGCGTCGACACCCATGATCGGTCGTAAAATTTTCGATGCGTTGTTGGGTGACGGCTTCGCCTAACCCAACCTGCAAGTCGCAATATGGAATCGCGCCACGCAAAATGATGACCCCCAAAGAAATTGTTTCCGAACTCGACAAACACATCGTTGGCCAATCCGCTGCGAAGCGGGCTGTTGCCATCGCGCTGCGCAATCGCTGGCGGCGCATGCAGGTGCCGGAACCCCTGCGTAACGAGATCACGCCAAAAAATATCCTGATGATCGGACCGACAGGCGTCGGCAAGACCGAAATCGCGCGACGACTGGCGAAGTTGGCAAACGCACCGTTCCTGAAAGTCGAAGCCACCAAGTTCACTGAAGTCGGCTATGTTGGCCGCGATGTTGACTCGATCATTCGCGACCTCGCCGAAATTGCGGTGAAGCAGGCCCGCGAGCAGGAAGCGCAGAAGGTTCGTCACCCGGCCGCCGAGCATGCCGAAGAACGGGTGCTCGATGCGCTGTTGCCGGAAGCGCGCAATTTTGATTTCTATGGCAAGGCCAAGGAAGGTGATTCCGCTGATGGGGCAGCCAGCCCGGACGGCACCACCCGGCAGAAATTTCGCAAGATGCTGCGGGAAGGCAAGCTTGATGATCGCGAAATCGAGATCGAAGTCGCGGCAGTATCGGGCAACATGGAGATCTTCGGCCCACCGGGCATGGAAGAACTGACCCAGCAAATCCAGGGCATGTTTCACAACATGGGCAATACCCGTAAAAAGACCCGCAAGGTTGCCGTCAAGGAGGCGCTGAAACTCCTTACCGACGAGGAGGCGATGAAACTCGTCAACGACGAGGAAACCAAGATTGCCGCGCTAAAAAACATTGAAGAGAACGGCATCGTATTCATCGATGAAATCGACAAAATCGCCAGCCGGTCGGAAAATCAGGGGGCGGATGTTTCGCGGCAGGGTGTGCAGCGCGATTTACTGCCACTGATTGAAGGCACCACGATCTCCACCAAGTTCGGCATGGTGAAGACCGATCACATTCTTTTCATCGCGTCAGGCGCTTTCCA
>JAJAYN010000487.1 GCA_026786225.1 Burkholderiales bacterium
CACACAGCAGGTGCCTCCGAGCAGCGCCCGATGCAGGGTGCGGGAAGAACGCGTATATCCTTACCCAATATGCCGGGCAGCTTTTTCAGGAGCGCGTCGGCACCCGCCATCGCACAGGACAGCGTTTCGCAAACGCGGACTGTCAATGCAGGCGGCGACTCTTCACCTTCCTTGACGACATCGAAATGGTGATAAAACGTCGCAACTTCATAAACCTCGGCCTGCGCGATTTTCATCACCTCGGCAAGCGCCGTCATATGTGCAGCCGAGAGGTGGCCGAATTTATCCTGCACGAGATGCAGATACTCGATCAGCAGGTCGCGGCGCAGCGGCCCGTGGGCCAAATGCGCTCCCAGCAGTGCAGCGATATCGGCTCGCGCCTGCGGGTCTGTCTGGCGACCTTTGAGCGTTGCACGCCCTTTTCTGCGGCCGCGAACTTCAGCGAGTGGAACTGCAATCGTGACGCGATCATTCATCGGTTGAATCTCCAGAAGCGCAAGGACATGATATGCCCTTGCCGATTTCGCACGATGTCGTTTAGCTACGCCTTCGTCGCATCTTTCGCCGCGCGGTCACACGCCCGACGAGAGTGAAATTATTCAATCGCTGAGAATAGCCCTACCTTGAATGGCCCCCTATGACGAGAATCAAGAAGAGCAATGGCCACTAAATGTGAAATTGTAAGTCTAGCGCCCGCGCGGCTTCCAGGGCGTTTTCTGCCTGCAGGGCGCGCCAAGCCTGGAGTTTCAGTCCTGGCGCGGCGACGAGCTTAACGAACCATGAAAGACGGCAGGATACTCATACGTTAAAACGAAAATGCATTACGTCGCCGTCCTTGACGAGGTAGTCCTTGCCTTCAAGACGCATTTTGCCTGCTTCCTTTGATTTGGCTTCTCCACCCAGCCTTACATAGTCGTCAAACGAAATAACTTCTGCACGGATAAAACCTTTTTCAAAATCGGTGTGAATCACGCCAGCTGCCTGCGGTGCAGTGGAACCTTTGTGAATCGTCCAGGCGCGCACTTCTTTCTCACCGGCCGTGAAGTAAGTTTCCAAGCCCAGTAGCGTATAGGCTGCGCGAATCATGCGGTCCAGGCCCGGCTCTTTCATGCCGATATCGTCAAGGAAGACCTTCTTATCTTCATCGCTCAGATCGGCTATTTCCGCTTCGATTTTTGCGCAAATGGCGACGACGGGTGCGTTATCTAGGGCGGCGTGCGCCCTTACTGCATCGAGCAGCGGATTGTTCTCGAATCCCCCTTCGATTACATTCGCGACATACAACACGGGCTTGGCGGTGATCAGTGAAAGTGGTTTGATCAGCGCCATCTGATCGGCGTCGAGGCCCATGCTGCGCACCGGGATTGCCTCGTTCAATTGCTTCATCATCGGCTCAAGAATAGCCACCAGCTTGATCGCCTCCTTGTCGCCTGCACGGGAATTCTTTTGCGCTTTGTGCAACGCTTTTTCAACAGAGGCCATATCGGCCAAGGCCAGCTCTGTATCGATGACGGCGATGTCGGAGAGCGGATCAACCTTGCCGACCACGTGAATCACGTTGTCGTCTTCAAAGCAGCGCACCACATGAGAGATTGCATCTGTCTCGCGAATGTTGGCCAGAAACTGGTTACCAAGGCCCTCACCTTTTGACGCGCCCGCGACCAGACCTGCGATATCGACAAATTCGACGATGGCGGGAATTTCCTTCAACGGTTTTACGAGTCTCGATAGCTGCGCGAGTCGCAGGTCCGGAACTTCGACGATACCGATGTTCGGCTCGATCGTGCAGAACGGATAATTCTCTGCTGCGATGCCAGCTTTGGTCAGCGCGTTAAACGTCGTCGATTTGCCGACGTTGGGTAGCCCTACGATTCCACACTTCATTTCGGTTCTTTCTTTTCGGAAATTGTTGCCGCTTTCGCGGGCTTGGTATGTAGTTTCAGCATCGCGCTTTCCATGTCGCCCTCCGCGATCATCGGCCAGGCTTCGTTGGCCCGCTGCATGGCGTCCTCGATGGCTCGCGTATCGTTCTTGTCCGGCCGGTGCAGCACATAATCGACCACTTCTTCGCGTGACATGTCGCCACCCAGTTTTGCCGCCATGTCGCGCGGATGACCAATGCCGATACGCATACGCCAGAAATCGCGCGTGCCGACGTGCGACACAATATCCTTGACGCCATTGCTGCCAGCCGCACCACCGATCTTCATCTTCAGCCCGCCGGGCGGCAAATCCATTTCATCGTGCGCTACCAGAATTTCATTCGGCTGTATCTGATAGAACTTGGCCAACGCGCCAACTGCCTGTCCGGATCGATTCATGAACGTAAGCGGCTTGAGCAACCATACGCCGCCTGCCTTGGCTACCTCACCGTGAAATTTGGATTCTTTTTTGAATGACGCACCCAGATCTCGCGCGAGCACGTCCACCCACCAGAAGCCTGCGTTGTGGCGGGTTTGTTCGTACTCTCGCCCCGGATTGCCTAGGCCCACGACAAGCTTGATGGCGGAATTGATGGCGGAAGGCATCTAAATTGATCGATGGAAAATAAAAATGCCCGCAATCGCTGATCGCGGGCATTCGAATATACAACGCGACAACGGAGCGGATTATTTCTTGTCTTTTCCGCCTGCTTTGTCGTCTTTCTTCGGAGCCTCCTCCTCTTTTGCTTTTTGGTTTGCCGCCGGTACGTCAGCTGCGGCAGTAACGGCTGCTGCATCTTCTTCCGCTGCGACTGCGCGAGGAATGATGATTGTAGCAACTGACTGGTCGTCACCTTTGTGCAGCGCAACAGACTCGACGCCAGCCGGCATCTGAAGATTGGACAAATGCAAAGAGTGACCCGCGGCGAGATCCTTCAGGTCGACTTCGATAAATTCCGGCAAGTCTTTCGGCAAGCAAGTAATGAGAAGCTCATTGATGATGTGTGAAACGATGCCACTGGAAACTTTCACACCCGGCGCGATATCGGCATTAATAAAGTGCAGTGGCACTTTCATGTGAATCTTCTTATCGGCAGCGACGCGTTGGAAATCAACGTGCAACACAATCTGCTTCCACGCGTGCATTTGCACATCGCGCAGCAGCACCGGCTCGGTCTTGCCGTCGAGTTCCATATCAAGAATGGAAGCGTGGAAAGCTTCGAGTTTCAGCTTGTGATACAGATTGTTGTGGTCGAGTTCGATCACAGCGGCGTCCCTGCCACCACCGTAAACGATACCCGGCACCTTGTCCGCACGACGCAGGCGGCGGCTCGCTCCGGTGCCCTGTCCTTTGCGCTGCTCTGCTTTGATTGCAATTTTCATGTGTAACTCCATTTAAGGAACCATTCGCGACCAAATGGCTCGGATGTGCGGGTTATCGACCTGCGGCGTACGACAAAAAAACCTATTACTGCACTATTCCGGAAACAGCGAACTGACCGAATCGTCCTCGGCAATCCTGCGAATCGTCTCCGCAATCAATACTGCGGTGCCGATCTGGCGAATCTTTTTGCACGCTATTGCATCGGCCTTGAGCGGAATCGTATCTGTGACGACAAGTTCGTCGATCACCGAATTCTGTATGCGCTCGACAGCCGGCCCGGACAATACCGGATGCGTACAGTACGCAACAACCCTCGCCGCGCCATGCTCTTTCAATGCCTTCGCCGCTTCACTCAATGTCCCGGCGGTATCGACAATATCGTCGAGGATCATGCATGAGCGCCCCTCAACATCGCCGATGATATTCATCACCATTGATACATTTGCCCGCGGTCGACGCTTGTCGATAATCGCCAAATCCGCATCGAGTTGCTTGGCAATTGCCCTGGCACGCACCACGCCACCCACATCGGGCGATACCACAATCAAATTCGGGTAATCATGTTTCCAAACGTCACCAAGCAAAATTGGTGTCGCATAAATATTATCCACAGGGATATCGAAGAACCCCTGAATCTGGTCGGCGTGCAAATCCATCGTCAGTACCCGGTCCACGCCTGCACCGGTCAGCATATTTGCCACCACTTTGGCCGAAATCGCCACCCTGGCACTGCGCGGTCGCCTATCCTGCCTGGCATACCCAAAATACGGAATCGCCGCCGTGATACGCGCCGCACTGGAGCGTTTCAGGGCATCCGCCATCACCAAAATTTCCATCAGGTTATCGTTGGTCGGTGCGCAGGTCGACTGGAGAATGAATACGTCCTTGCCCCGGACGTTCTCCATGATTTCAACCATCACTTCGCCGTCGCTGAACTTCGCAACCTTGGCGCGGCCCAACTGCGTTCCCATCTGCTTCGCGACTTCTTTCGCGAGCCTGGGATTCGCATTTCCCGTAAAAAGACTAATGTTGTCAAATGCCATGCTAATGATTCTTTCGCGGCGCTTGGAGCATCAATTCACACGTCACAAAATAGATCAATTTACACACGCAAACTGACCCGACTAGCTGGCTGGGGAGGTAGGGATCGAACCTACGAATGCCGGAATCAAAATCCGGTGCCTTACCACTTGGCGACTCCCCAAAA
>JAJAYN010000488.1 GCA_026786225.1 Burkholderiales bacterium
AGCGTACACACCGAGAAAAACGAGCATCGCCATCACCAGCAGGACAAAACCGCATTGGGTGAGACGGCGGAGGGTATAGGCGAACATGGCTTGGGTTGATTTCGGGCAGATTTTCTATACTGATGGTGTCGTCGGATAACTGGTCAAGCGGGCCTTTGGGGCGGCAAGTTCCATCTTAATCGTTTCCGCACTCAAAGGCTGCAAGCTCGGCAAGCCACTGACCTGTGCGGAACCTGCGCGTTTAATCAAGCACGCCAATCATGGCGATGCACCGCTTGAAAGCGACAAATACCCTTGATAGCTCGCGACCACACCAACGAAAATCACCTCTGCGCGCACATGGAAATACAGGCGGCCATCGAAGCCAGTTTCTTCGGCAACCACGATTGGCATCAGCCACTTCGGGCATGGAATGCCAAAGAATTGCAGGCGACGAAGCTGCATATTGAGGCGTCCGTTATTTTCGAGAAGCGCGAATGTCAATCGCGCTGCACCCAGCTTTTCGACGAGCTGCCCATTGCGTAACTGCAAATGCGAGGTCATCACATTCGACGGAAAATGGCGCGTCCAGGTTTCTTCCGACGGACGGGCATCGAGTTTGAATTTGATCGGACCTTCGTTCGCGGAAAGCGGGGTACCGAGCAAGCGGGCCAATAGTATTGCGAGAATTGATTTCGGCGCATCAACCTGAACCATGCCGGTCAACTCGTGTTTGCCCACCAGGCGATGGAACTGCTGCACACTTTCAGCCAGGCGGCCAAAGCTCTCGCCCATCACGCGCTCGTACATGGAGCCGTCCGCCTTCATGCGAGAAGCGCAGTCATATCGATGCTAAATCCTTCTGCTTCACGTATCACGTCGGTGGACACGTCGATACTTGCAAGGTCTATGGACTGTTACTCGCCATTTTTTCTTCGCAACGAACGGTGCCTATCGACCCAAACCCGCCATAGCGGAGGCTTGGCCAATTCGCTCCAATGCGGTCGTAGCTCACGCTTCTAATTCTCCGCTATCAAGCTTGACCCAGTTATCCGAAACAACATTGTCATTGACGACAATGCAACGATGACCACTCCAGTTTTCGCCCGCAAGTAGGAAGTCGGCGGCGGTTAACGGGACATTGCACTCCGGACATCTTGGTGTCGCACCCGATTCAAATCTACCTCCGCAAGAACACGGCGCGAGAAACCAATCAATCTCTGAACCGCTTACGCCAGCAGGATATTTGTACGAATCCAGAAGTGCCGTTTTGCCACACAGATTGCAATAGCGATGTCCTAAGTCAGCCATGCCACGGCTAATTCGGCTAAAGCGGAATGTCGCTTGGCACTTCTCGCAAACGATTTCTTCAATCAGAGACATATTTCTCTTTTCAGTGAAATGTGAATACTGGTGGCCGGCAAATCCAAATGTCTTCTCCTGACCCAGGCTGAATGGAAACCAGTGATTGCCGGCGGTAAGCGACCCACTGAAGCCGTTCGCGCCGGCGGTCCAATTTGCTCCAAAGCGGACACTGCTCGGAGCTTTGTTGGACGGCGTTGGATTGAACGGTCTAGTAAAGCCACGTTCCAATTACTGCCAATCCTGTTGCCCCACCAAGCAATGGGCCTGGTAAGTGATAAACAAATTGGGCGAGACCGCGAAATCTTCCTTCGCTTTCCATAGTCTCTCG
The DNA here is from genome assembly GCA_026786225.1 of Burkholderiales bacterium. GTDB lineage: Bacteria > Pseudomonadota > Gammaproteobacteria > Burkholderiales > Usitatibacteraceae > UKL13-2. Next base: position 1,673 of record JAJAYN010000488.1, read on the forward strand.
AAATTCATCACGGTCCGTTATTTCGCTTGCGTTGCGTTGCATTAGCCACTGAACAGTCACGTAATAGAAGAAGAATCCAAACACCAGCACATCGAATGCGACGATCATGATGTCATCTACATTCGCTTTACCCCCTACGAGAAAACCCATTAGACCGACTGCGAGTAATGTCAATGTCAGAATGTATGCGTAGACAGATATCAGCCAGGCCGAGCAGGCCATCAAGGCGATCGACATTAGAAACGCCGCGGCCAAAAAAAATGTCAGTGTCATTATGGCCTTCGACTGCCGATTTTCATTGCGTCCTCAACAGACTGCCCACTAACCTTAGGCGGCGATTCCTCAGCCAGTCTGCTGAGCATTCTATTAATTAAATAACTCGGCATGAGTGCCAACACGCACAAATACAATGGCGTTGCCCTCAACCTGATAAATCAGCAGAAAGTCTCCGCCGACGTGACACTCTCGATATTCGGCCCATTCGCCTTTAAGCGGGTGATCAAGCCACTCAGGCCCGAGTGGGGCTTCGTTTGCAATCAGCAACAGTATCACCTCTTTGAGCCGCCCCATATCGTAGCGACCTGAGTGCGATACGCGCCCCCAGTCTTTGAGAAATGATTTTGTATAGTCCGACGCGCGCGGAAGCGTCGCCCGCTTACTTGCGGCGGTTCTTTTTGAGGTCATCAAACAAGGCGTCAGCGTTCTCAAATCGCGGTCGGCGGGCGGCCATCTTGGTACGCGCTTCTTTCATCGCAAGGCGCGTTTCGGCGTTTGGCACCTTTAGCTCGATTGGAAATGCCTGGTCTGCGACGACCCTATGCAGAAATAGACGCACGGCATCGGACACAGACATGCCCATCGAAGCAAGTGCCTCTGTTGCTTGCTCCTTGGTGTTGTCATCGACGCGAATGTGAAGCATTGAAGATTGAGGGGCCATGGCCTTGCCCCTAAGTAACAGACGCCATTATGTCACTCAAATGCGATACAAACAAGCTTCTAGGCAACGTCGATAGCAGAACCGCGTCGAGGCAGTGCGTACAGCACCTTGTCTGGCCGCTTTCGAGAAAACTCTATGAGCGCATGGCCGATAACAGACTGTGAGCCCACAAAAAACTCACACCGCAACCAGCATGCGCACTCATTTCCCCACCGCCTTAATCATCAACGCATTAAACCGTCTCTGCGCACGCGGCGTCACGACCAATCCCTTTTTCGCGGCGAAATCAAAGATCGGGTAGAACACCGGAATCAGCGGTTGATCGTTCATGGCAAAACGAATGCCGCGCCCGAGCAATTCGTCACGGCGCTCATCGTCCATTGTTTGCAGGGCATCGCCCAGTAACTGGTCAACGACGGTATTGGAATAGCGCGTACGGTTTGCGGTGCCAAAACCTTTGGCGGGTGTGGTGGTGGCGACCAGCGCACGGAGACTATTCGCGGCCTCCTCGGCACCGTACTGCGCGGCGAACGCGCTGAAATCCTGTTTTGACGCGCGTGAGAAAAACAGGCTGCCGGGTAATGTCTCGACTTCTGCTTTCAGGCCCAAGCGTGTCCACATTTGCGCGACGGCCTGCGCGACGGAAGCATCGTTGGGATAGCGATCATTGGTGGCATGCAACACGATGCGAAAACCATCTGCCCAGCCGGCTTCCTTGAGTAGAGCCTGCGCTTTGATAAGATCGAACGGGTCTGATTTCAGACCCTTAAGCGAGCCGGGAAATTGTTCGGCCAGCAACTGCGAGGCGGGGATGCCGCTGCCATCCATGATGCGCTGGACAATCAGTGCGCGATTGACGGCCAGTGACAGTGCTTTTCTGACACGCATGTCCTTGAGAGGATTTTTGTCGAGTGGCTTACCATCTTTGGCGGTCACAAATGGCGAAACATCACGGGCAGAATCCAGCGCGATGTAGTGCACCAGTGCGGCGGGACCGCGAAAGAGGGAGAACTTGCCGTCGCTTTTTATGCGTGCCAGGTCGGCGCTCGGCACAGCGTCGATGGCATCGACCTGGCCGGAGAGCAGTGCGGCCAGTCGTGTTGGGTCCTTTGCGATCACGCGCTCGGTGACTTTGGCCCACGTTGGCTTGGGCCCCCAATATTTGTCGAAGCGTTCGACAATGAGTTGCTCGCCGTTCTTCCATTCGACCAGCTTGTATTGCCCCGTGCCGATGGCTGCTTTGCCGGAATTGAAATCCTGCGTGGTCATGCTTTTCGCGGCTGAGGCCGAGACGATGTAAACATTGGCCAGATCGTTTGGCAACATCGGCGTCGGCGTGGACGTTTTCATCTGGATCGTGTAATCGTCGAGCTTGATGATCTTTTCTACGTTTCGCGTGAACTGTGAAAAGGAGTTGGGTGAATTGGGTACGTTGGGTACCCGCTCCCACGTGAAAATCACATCGTCTGCCGTGAAGGGCGAACCGTTATGGAACACCACGCCCTTGCGCAGTTTAATCTCCCAAGTGAGGTTGTCGAGATTCTTCCATGCAGTTGCCAGTTGCGGGCGCGGCACCAGTTTGTCATCGAGCACCGCCAGTTTTTCATAGAGCATTTCGTGCGAGGAGCCGGTAGGAAAGGCGGCGAAGAAATGCGGATCGAGCGTATTGAGTTCGAGTTTGGTGCCCAGCGTGAGCGTTTGGGCGGTCGCCGAGAGGGCGCACAAGCAAAGGGCGAGTGTGGTGAAGCGGCGCAGCAGCATGATGTTGGTCCTCGTGGAGTTTGATCGATTATCCGCGTGTGCCGGGTGCAGGGTCAATGCGCAATCGTTATCATGACGGCATGACGACATCCAATATTCCTCGTATCGCGCTCGGGTGTTTTATGCTCGAGTCCAATGCACATTCGCCGGTCGCGACCCGCGAAGAGTTTGTGCAGAACTATCTCGAATTCGGCGACGCGATGATGCGTGACTGGCAATCCGAGCATCCACGCGCGTCGAAGTGCCTGACGGGCTTTATCGATGATATGAACGCCTCGACCGCGTGGACGCCACTCCCGCTAATGGGTGCGATGGTCGGTGCCAGCGGACCGATTGCCCATGTGTTTTTCGATGAAGTGGTGCGCGAGATGTGCGGCCGCCTGAAAGCGGTGATGCCGGTGGATGGCGTGTTTTTGTCATTGCATGGGGCGGCCATTGCCACGGTGGAGGTTGACCCGGATGGCACCTTGCTGGCGTGTATGCGGGAGATCGTGGGTCCTGATGTACCGATCATCGCAACGCTGGACCTACATGCAAATGTTTCGCAAAAAATGGTCGATAACGCCGATGTGCTCGTTGTGTATCGCACCAATCCACATGTGGACATGGCTGAGCGCGGCGTTGAGTCTGCGACGCATATGCGCGAGCTACTCGATGGTGGGAAGGCGACGGTGGCCTTTGTGAAACTGCCGTTCATTCCGCCGTCAGTGACTCAAAACACCAAGTCTGGCCCCTACGCTGACATCATTGCCTACGGCCAGTCGAAAGTGGATTTGCGGGTGATGAACGTTTCCGTCGTGAGCGGTTTTTCGTTAGGCGACACGGTCAAAAACGGGATGTCAGTCATCGTCACGACGCGTAATGATGCCGCGCTGGCAAATGCACTCTGTGTCGATATTGCCACACAGACCTGGAATGACCGGCATCGCTACATTCCGAATCTGACCAGCATTGACGAAGCCACGCGGTTGGCGCGGGAGTGCGGCCGTGATTTATCC
>JAJAYN010000489.1 GCA_026786225.1 Burkholderiales bacterium
CAAAGAATCCGAATTTTCGCCTGGGTCATCTCATCAAGGGCGATTTGCTCATGGCAAAAGCCGGCAGGCCGGCCGCGTTCAGCGATGTGAAAACACATCCGGAAATGGTCGCCAGTCTCAAGGATGAAGCCAAAGCACGGTTTTCACGTTACTTCGATGCGCCCCCTGCCAATAGTTTGCCGACGGCGCTTTTGCAGATGTCTTCAGACCAGCCGCACGTGTTGTTGCTCGATAGCGAAAAATCGCGCATGTACGTTTATAAGAATGTCGACGGCGCCCCCCAGCATGTTGCTGATTTTTATGTCTCGGTCGGGAAAAACGGCATTGAAAAGGAACGCCAAGGGGACCAGCGCACGCCGCTCGGTGTGTATCTCGTGACTTCGAGCGTTGCCCGTGAGAAGTTGATCGATTTTTATGGTCCTGGCGCTTTCCCGCTCAATTACCCCAACGAATGGGATAAGCGTCGCGCTAAAACGGGATCTGGCATCTGGATTCACGGGACGCCTTCAACCACCTACAGCCGCCCGCCGCGTGCGAGTGATGGCTGCGTGGTGCTGACCAATGACGACTTTGCGCGGATTGCGCAATTCGTTATTCCCGGCGTCACCCCAATCATCATCGCGTCCAGCGTGAAGTGGCAGTCGCCGGAGCAATGGATGGCGACGCGGGCAACGTTTTCGGCCTCGCTGTCCGGTTGGAAGCGCGACTGGGAGAGCCTGGACATGGAAAAGTACCTGTCACACTATTCGCAGAAATTCGATATCGATGGCAAAGGCTTTAGCAACTGGGCCGAAAGTAAGCGCCGTATCAACGCAGGCAAGAATTTTGTGAATGTCGAAATCAGCAATGTTTCAGTGTTCGAATATCCGCTTTCGCCCGACGCGTTGCCGATGGCAATGGTCACGTTTGAGCAGAATTACAAAAGCAGCAATAACAACAGCAAGATGAAAAAACGCCAATACTGGCAACGCGATGGTGAGCAATGGAAAATCATCTACGAAGGTGCTGCCTCGTAACCCATCTCGACAAGTTATTAATTTATTCTTCAGGAGTCACCATGTTTAACCCCGTATTTACTTCCACGTCGGCCGCACTGTGCGCATCGTTGTTCGTTTCAATCGCGTTCGCACAAAAGCCGCCAGAGCCCGTCAAAGTCGCGCCAAAGGCGGCGCCCGTTAAAGCTTCATCTTGCAAACTCGATAACAAAGGAACCCCCGTGAAAGTCAAACTTACCACCTCGATGGGCGCAATTACGCTCGAACTCAATAGCGAAAAAGCGCCTGTCTCGGCCGAGAATTTTGTGAAGTACGTCGAGAGTGGTCATTACAACGGCACCATTTTCCATCGCGTCATCGGCACCTTCATGATTCAAGGTGGCGGATTCACCAAAGACCTCGTGCAAAAGCCGACCAAAGACCCGATCAAGAATGAAGCCGCCAATGGACTGAAGAACGACAACTACACCGTCGCCATGGCACGCACGGGCGTGGTTGATTCCGCAACCACCCAGTTCTTTATCAACGTCAACAACAATGATTTCCTGAACCATCAAGGCCCGGCCAATTTCGGCTACGCGGTGTTCGGCAAGGTTGTTGAAGGTATGGATGTTGTTGACAAGATCAAGGCAGTCAAAACCGGTGGCAAGGGCATGTTCCCGACCGACGTGCCGCAGGAGACGATTACGATTGAAAAGGCCGAGTGTATCTAGTCGTTGGCTAGCGCATCTCGCTGATGCGTAGCGCAGTTGTAACTGTGCGGGCGCATTGAGTCATCTCATGCGCCCGACCTTTTTTATCTCCGACCTTCATCTTTGCGCAGAGCGTCCCGATATTACGCGGTTGTTTGAGCGCTTTATGGAAGAGACCGCGCCCGCAGCGGCATCCCTCTACATTCTGGGTGACCTGTTTGAGTATTGGATTGGTGACGATCAACTCGATATTGATCCGTTGGCCCGAAATGTCGTCGCGCAACTGGCTGCACTGGCCGCGAAGGGCACGAAGATTTTTTTCATGCATGGCAATCGTGACTTCCTGCTCGGTGACCGCTTCGCGCGTTCAGCAAGTTTTGAAATCCTCTCTGATCCAACAATGGTCAGCATCGGTTCGGTACCCGTACTACTCATGCATGGCGACACCTTGTGTACTGACGACGTAGCCTATCAATCGTTTCGCGCGCAGGTACGAAGCCCGGCGTGGCAACAAGCCATTCTCGCCAAGCCGATTGCCGAGCGCATCGCACTTGCGCAATCGATTCGTTCGCAAAGTGACATCGAGAAATCGATGAAAGCCGACGCAATCATGGATGTGAATGCCGATGTGGTGTCAGGTACTTTTCGCAGCAACGGTTTTCCTGTCCTGGTACACGGCCATACGCACCGACCGGCACGGCATGAACATACGGTTGGCGGCCACACTTGCGTGCGCTGGGTATTACAGGACTGGCACAACTTTGGCGGCTATCTTGGGTACGACAACGCCGGTTGGCAGGCGATGACCATCACCGCGTAACGACATACTGCACGGATTTTTGCAGTGGGTTAAGCGACACCCAGTCCGCGCGCGAGATCCGCACAAATATCCTCAATACTTTCCAGACCAACCGCCACGCGCAACAAGCCATCCGACACACCCGCCGCATCGCGTTCTGCCTGGCTTATGCGCGCGTGCGTGGTCGTCGCGGGATGGGTGATCGTTGTCTTGGTATCACCCAGATTCGCCGTAATGGAGATCATCTTCACCGCGTCGACCACGCGCCACGCTGCATCGCGACCGCCTTTGACCTCAAACGATACCACCGCGCCCTGTGCGGTGGCCTGGCGTTGTGCCAATGCGAATTGTGGATGCGACGGCAACCCGGCGTAATGCACCTTTGAAACCGCTGGCTGACTGACCAGCCACTGTGCAAGCTTTAACGCCGACGCCGACTGCGCCTCCATCCGGATTCGCAATGTCTCCATGCCCTTGAGGCAAATCCACGCGTTGAACGGCGATATCGCCGGGCCTGCGGTACGAACGAACCCA
>JAJAYN010000490.1 GCA_026786225.1 Burkholderiales bacterium
GGCATACAAAGAGCGCTGCGTCTTGATGTGTGCCGAAGCGGTTCCCTGGCGCTGCCATCGTTCCATGATCGGAGACGCGCTCCTGGTCCGGGGTATTCGTGTCGAGGACATCATCGGATCCAAGGAGCGGAGAGCCCATCTGCTCACTGCGTTCGCCCGCGTCGACGGCATGACAATTACCTACCCACTCCAAGCCGATGCCACTCCGCAGAGTGCTCTGGCTCCCGTTGCCGCACCCCTCGGCGGGCAACACACCGTGGTTTCAGCGCAATCTCTGGTTCGAACATGAACGCCTGCCAGTGCTGCGCGAGCGGATCGCATCGCTGCCGGTCCCGCCAACATCGTCATTGCGAGGATAGCGTGAAGAGACCGGTGTTTTTCAATCTGAGCCAGTTGTAGATGCCGGTAGGCGCGGAACGTTCGTCCCCGGCACGCCGTTATTGGTGAACATCGGAATCACCCACCCATGACCACCATGATGAACAGCACAACATCCAGAGTTTGACGCTGAACTACAGGATCTCACCGACAATACTCTAGCACCGGCGCGGCGTTTCAGCCTGTTTTGGCCTGCGACGCCCGCCGTATGGCGTTCTACGCCTTCTGATCCGCCGCAAACACCGCTTCCGTCGCCACAAACGGCTCCACTTCAACGCGTAGGTATTTCACGTCAATCACATCCAATTCCTCAACCCCGCCCGGCGCACGCAACGTCACCGCATCTCCGGCCCGTGATTTCATCAGCGAACGCGCCAGCGGCGAAATCCAGCTAATGTGGTTGCGCTTCAGGTCGATTTCATCGACACCCACGATGGTGATGGTATTTTCCTCACCATTCGCATGTGCGTAGGTCACGGTTGCGCCGAAGAAAACCTGATCCGCGGTGTCCTCTTCGCGCGGGCTCTCCGGATCGACGACCTCGGCAATATCCAGACGCTTGGTTAGAAAACGCAGTCGCCGATCAATTTCGCGTAAACGTTTTTTGCCGTACTGATAATCGGCATTCTCGCTGCGGTCACCATTCTTGGCAGCCCATGAGACGGCGGCGGTGACGCGCGGCCGATCTTTTTTCAGCAGGTAGTCGAATTCCTCCTTCAACGCCTGATGGCCTGCTGGCGTAATGTAGTTTTTGCTCCCGGCAGGTAGCGGCGACGCACCCTCATCGAGATCGTCGTCGTCCTGATCGCTTTCTTTGGTGAAGGCTTTGCTCACCTATTTCACCTGCAACAGAAACTGCTTGATGCCGCCCAGCAGCATCTCGACCGCGATGGCGGTAAGAATCAGACCCATCAATCGCTCGATAGCCTCCATGGCGCGCTTGCCTAGTAATTTCTCGATCTTCTCGCCGAGTATCAGCAAGGTGGCCGAAACCAGCATTGCCGCCGTCATCGCAGCCACCCATACGCCCAGCTTGGCCGGTTCGCGCGAAACCATCAACATCACGGTGGCCAGCGCGGAAGGGCCGGCGATGAGCGGAATGGCGAGTGGCACGATGAAGGGTTCGTGATCCAGCGACTCACCAAACACGCTCTCGGTGGATTTAAAGACCATGTTGATGGCGATCATGAACAGGATCACGCCACCGGCAATCGAGAGCGATATTTCAGATAGATGCATGACATCCAGAAACTGCCGCCCGCCGAACATGAAGGCCAGCAAAATGAGATAGGCAATCAGGCACTCGCGCGCCACCACGCGGGCGCGGCGTTTCGAATCAACTTGCTTGAGCAGCGAGGCGACAACCGGGAGATTACCCAGCGGATCGAGCACCAGGAAAAGCAGCACAAAGGCGGAAATGAGATCGGTGTTCATGGGGCATTTTAACGTCTGCGCCTGGCGTTCTGGTTCACAGCAGCAATGGCGCGATGTCTGATTGCGCTAAATCAAGTGAGTGCAGCGTATTTTGGGCATACTAATCCTGCCAAGTGCGTTGCCCATCACCATCATCACAGGAGTCCCCCATGAAAGTACTTGTCGCTATCGACGGATCTGAAACCGCATTGCGTGCGCTGCGCTATGTTGTCGATCATCAGGAATTTTTCAGTGCCAATCCGGAGCTGTTGCTCGTGAATGTGCACCTGCCCGTGCCTTCGGCGCGCGCCAAGGCGGTACTGGGCAATGAGGTGATCGCGCAGTATTACAAAGAAGAAGCTGAGGAAATGCTGGCACCTGCTCGCGCATTGCTCGCTGGCAAGTCGTGCCGCGTGACTGAGAGGCAAATCATTGGCCAGCCTGCCAGCGAGATTATCGCTGTCGCACAGGAGGATGGCTGTGACATGATCGTCATGGGCACGCACGGCCGCAGCGCTATCGGCAATTTTGTCATGGGTTCGGTTGCGATGCGCGTGATCGCCACGTCCTCGTTGCCGGTGTTGAGCGTCAAGTGATTTTTCCGGTCAGTGATGCGCATTCAACTGGCGCAGATTTTCTGCAATGCGTTTGATTTCGATCAAAACCGGCAATCTCCCACACACTATGCTTGAGACATCTTCCACCTCGAAGGAGTCAACATGTTCAAGCATATTCTGGTTCCCACCGACGGCAGCAAACTGTCGTTGAAAGCCATCGATCTGGCTGCAGGGCTGGCCAATAGCGGCGGGGCGAAGGTTTCGGTGCTGTATGTCGCGCCCACCTTCCCGACCATGATTGGCGGAGACGGCTATATGATCACCCCGATGTCAGTTAAAGAGTGGGATGAGTCCATCGCCAAAACGACCGCTCGTGTTCGCGATGTGGTTGAAAAGCGTGTCAGAGCGAAGTCCGTTACCGTGCAATTCCTGAGTACGGCAAGCGATCAGCCGCACGTCGCGATCATCGATACGGCAAAGCGGAAGAAGTGCGATCTGGTGGTGATGGCCTCTCATGGGCGCAGAGGGTTATCCGCACTCCTGCTCGGCAGCGAGACCACCAAAGTGCTCACGCATTGCAAGGTACCGGTGCTGGTTTGTCGCTAGCAGTCAATTCACGTGATGCGCGTAAACCTGTTTCAAGCCGTCGACATCAATGATGCGCACGAATTTCTGTTCGACTTCGATGAGTCCATCGTTGTGAAATTTTGAGAAGGCGCGGCTGACGGTTTCCAGCTTGAGGCCAAGGTAACTGCCGATCTCTTCGCGGGTCATGCGCAAATTAAATTCAAGCGGCGAATAGCCACGCGCATTCAGGCGCTGAGAGATATTGAGCAGGAATGCGGCAATCCGCTCCTCGGCGCGCATCACGCCGAGCAACATCATGACGCCGCTCTCGCGCACGATTTCGCGGCTCATCATCTTGTGAAAATGGCGCTGCAAGCCGCTGACTTCGCGCGCAAGCTCTTCCAGTCGCACATAGGGAATACTGCACACTTCGCTGTCTTCCAGTGCAATGGCGTCGCAATTGTGGATACCATGCCCAATGCCATCCATGCCGAGGATTTCGCCGCCCATTGAAAATCCCGTCACCTGGTCGCGGCCATCTTCGTAGGTCACGCACGATTTGAAGAAGCCGCTACGCACCGCGTATATCGCATCAAACACTTCACCGGCACGATAAAGCGCCTCACCGCGTTTGACTTTGCGACGCACGTTGACGAGATTATCGATCTGGGCGAGTTCCTCGTTCGACAGGCCAGCGGGTAGGCAGATTTCGCGCAGGTTGCAGTTCACGCAGGCGGCTTTGAGTTCAGCCAGCGCCAAGTGGGTGCTTTGTTGTCGCGCCAGTTCGCCTCGGGACATGAAATTACCTGCTTTCTTGGATCAAATGCGGGGTGCATTTGATCCACATCAAAACACACTTTTACCATGCCGTCACCATGCGGACATGGAAACCAATCCGTTACCGGCCACGGCCGTGCTGATCGATACGTCGCTGGTACGCAAATACGACAAGCCCGGACCGCGCTATACCTCGTATCCAACGGCAGACCGCTTTATCGAAGCCTACGACAAGAGCGCACACCAGACCACGCTGCACCAGCGCAACGTCGCATGGGGTCCGGCGGCAAACACGCAGCCCTTGTCATTGTACGTTCACGTGCCGTTTTGCAACACCATCTGCTATTACTGCGGCTGCAACAAGGTGGTCACCAAGGATCATGGTCGAAGCGCTAAATACCTGCGCTATCTGGATCGCGAATTCAGCTTGGTTGCCAGTATGCTCGAAGGCAACCGTCGCGCAGAACAGGTGCATCTGGGCGGCGGCACACCGACTTTTCTTTCGTCAGAAGAGCTGTGCACGCTGATGCGCCAGTTGGGTGAACATTTCGAGTTATTGCCAGGTGAATACGCGATTGAAATAGATCCACGCACGGTAGACGATGAAAAAATCGCCGCACTCGGACAGCTGGGATTCAATCGCATGAGCCTCGGCGTGCAGGATTTCAACATTGACGTGCAACAGGCAGTCAATCGCATACAAAGCGAGGAGGAGACCGCGCGGACCATCGAGGTGGCGCGTAAGCATGGCGTCACCTCGATCAACATCGACCTGATTTACGGGCTGCCCCTGCAAACGGTATTTGGCTTCGATCACACGCTCGACCGCGTGCTGGCGCTGAAGCCCGACCGCATCGCGCTCTACAGTTACGCCCACTTGCCAAACATGTTCAAGCCTCAGCGACGTATCAACAATACGGATCTGCCCACGGCCGAAGCAAAACTGCAAATCATGACGCATGCCATCCACAAGCTTACACAGGCAGGGTATGTGTTTATCGGCATGGATCATTTCGCGCTGCCGCACGATGAACTGGCCGTCGCCGCGCGGCACGCGGGCCTGCATCGCAATTTCCAGGGTTACTCAACGCATGCCGACAGCGACCTGATTGCATTCGGCATCTCGGCCATCAGCAAGGTGGGCGCAACGTACAGCCAGAACGTCAAAACGCTGGACGAATACTATGATCGCCTCGACCGCGCCGAGCTGCCGGTGCTGCGTGGCATCGAACTCACCGCCGATGATTTGCTGCGTCGCGCGGTCATCCAGTCGATCATGTGTCATTTTGAGTTGGCCATCGAGTCGATCGAAATCGCACACCTGATTCGCTTCGACGAATACTTTGCCGACGAGCTGGTGCGTTTGCAGGAACTGGCCAACGAAGGGCTGGTGACGCTGGAACCCGGCTGGATCACCGTGACACCGCGTGGCCGGCTGCTGGTTCGGACCATTGCGATGGTATTTGATCGCTACCTGTCGCGCGGTGAGCAGCGCGAGCGCTTTTCCAAAGTGATCTGAAATCCACACGTAATGGATGCTCAATTTGCAACCTGGACACTGCCCCTGACGGCTTTAACCACCGGCTTTCTTGGCAGCGTGCATTGCCTCGGTATGTGTGGCGGCATATCGGCGACGGTGGCGCTGGCGTCGCCAACAACTTTTCCGCAACCCGCACGTGATCGTCACACAACCACTATCCCGATTGCGATTGCACTCACCACTGCGCCTGCATTTCCAGGTTCGGCTACGTCCGCGTCGAGATACGCGACCGAGACCAATGTGCTCGCATTCAACGCCGGTCGAATCGCAAGTTATGCGCTCGCCGGTGCCATGGCGGGAACGCTGGGCGGCGCGCTCGCAGATGTTGGACAGGCATGGGTGATCAGCGGAACGATGCCGATGCGGCTGGCGCTGTTCGTACTGGCCAACCTCATGATCATGTTTACCGGCCTGTATCTGATGGGGTTGCCGCAATTGCTGGCGCCGTTGGAACGCGCAGGCGGCCACCTCTGGAAGCATCTCGCGCCGTGGTCGCGCCGATTCCTGCCGCTGCGCTCGCCCGCGCATGCCGCCATGTTTGGCGCACTGTGGGGATGGATTCCCTGCGGCATGGTTTACGCCATGCTGCTTACCGCCATGAGTGCCGGCAGCGCAGTCAACGGGGCGATGACGATGCTTGCGTTTGGCGTGGGCACACTGCCCGCCATGGTTGGCGCGGGATGGTCGGCAGGTCGATTACGCGGCTGGACCCGCAATCCGCGGGTGCGTCTCGTGGCTGGTCTCGCCGTGTTGGCAATGGGCATATTTGGCCTGTCCCGCCTTGGCACGCTCGAGCAACTGCAATCGTTCGGCGCCTTCTGCACGTCCTTGATCGCCACCGCAAGTAACGGATCGACTGCACCGTGAATACGACTGCGATTGCGATTGCCTCAACACCGCACGTCGGCACGCTATCACGCGGCACTGCGACACAATGTGAGGCCGGCACTGCGTGCTTCCACTGTGGCCTTCCCGTGACGACAGGTGACAGCTATCGCATCCGCTTCGACGGAAAAATGCAGGCGCTGTGCTGTGTGGGCTGCGAGGCAGTCGCGCAAACGATTCTGGATGCGGGACTGGCTGCGTATTACCGTGAGCGCACAGCGGTGCCGCAAACCAGTCCCGCTGCGCCGCGCACAAATGTGGACGCACTGTTCTATCTGAACGCGATCCAGGCGCAATACGTAAAAGCGCAAGGCACCGACACACAATCCGTGGACCTCTACATCGACGGCATTACCTGCAGCGCCTGTGTCTGGCTGGCAGAATCGGCGCTGGCGAAAACACCCGGTGTCACGCAGGCATCGGTCAATCAGGTGACGCACCGTGCGACGGTTGCATGGCGTGTCGGTGAAAGTTCATTGCGCGAGGTTCTGAATACGCTGACGCGCGTCGGTTTGGCAGGCCAGCCTTCCGTCACGGCGAACGACTTTGCCGCTCGCCGCAAAGCGCGCCGTCACGCACTCATTGAATTAGGCGTAGCGCTGCTGTCGATGATGCAGGTGATGATGTTCACCCTGCCCCTGTATTTTTCAGCCGCCGACGATGTCAGTGAAGAAGCCCGGCTGTTGATGGGCTGGGCCGCGCTGGTGCTCACGCTGCCGGCCATTCTCTATTCGGCGCGCACATTTTTCAGCGGAGCATGGCGCGATCTGCGCAACCGTCGTGTGAGCATGGACTTGCCGGTTGCACTTGCGATCACCGCCACGTTCGGTGCAAGTTGCATCGCGTTGTTTCAGGGCACCGGCGTGATGTATTTCGATTCCATTTCCATGTTTATTTTCCTGTTGCTCGCGGCGCGCTATCTGGAGTCATGGGCGCGCGAGTCTTCACTGACGTTGATCGAGCGGCTGACCAACGCCGCACCGGCCGCGGCGTTTTTGCTACCGACGTATCCGCAGGGACGCGATGGAAACGCGGTGGCCGTGGCTGCGTTAAAAGCGGGACAGGTCATCCGCATCGCGACCGGCGAGATGGTTGCGGCCGATGGCGTAATCGTCGAAGGCACCAGCGATTTCGACGAGTCGCTGTTGTCCGGCGAGTCACATCCGCTCTCGCGCGGCGTCAGCGATAGGCTAATGGGCGGCTCGCTCAATCTGGGCGGCCCGGTGTTTATGCGCGTGACGCGCACCGGCGACAAATCGGCCGCTGCAATGCTGCGTGCGTTGACCGAACAGGCACTTGCATCAAGGCCCAGACTTTCAGCACTATCCGACCGCGTGGCGCGCTGGATTGCGCCCGTCACGCTGGGCTTGTCGGTGATAGCGGCGCTGGGTTGGCTTGCCATCAACCCGGCAATGAGTTTTCCCGTCGCCGTCGCCGTGCTGGCAGTGACCTGCCCATGCGCGCTGGCACTCGCCGTCCCCGCCGCACAAGCACTTGCCACGACGCGACTTGCGCGTGAAGGATTGCTCATCGTCCGCGCCGATACGCTGGAAAAGATCGCCCGCGCGACCGATATCGTTTTCGACAAGACCGGCACCATCACGACTGGTCATATCGCGATAGAAGCCATCGACTTGCTGGGGTCGCTGGACCGGGCGCAGGTGCTGGCAGCGGCGACCGCACTTGAAGCCGGCTCGCTGCATCCGATTGCGCGCGCGCTGCAGCGCGCCACGCAGGCGCACGTTGCTGGCGGCACGGTAACGAGGCCAATTGCCTCAACGCTCAAGTGCGTCGCCGGTGCCGGTGTGGAGGGTGATATCGATTTCACTACCTGGCGGCTGGGGCATCAGTTATTTGTTCAGCAGATAGTGGGCCATGCCGCACCGGCAATGGATGCGTCTACCGGCTCATTGTTCCTGGGCCGACACGGCGAATGGCTTGCGGCGTTCTCACTCTCCGATCCGTTGAAAGCAGATGCCTGCGACACCATCGCCGCATTGCGTCAACACGGTCTGACGGTCCACTTGCTATCGGGCGACCGGCACGATTTTGTCGCACAGGTCGCCGTGGCTCTGGACATCGAAACCGCAAATGTCATGGCGCGGCAGACGCCGCAGCAAAAGCTCGACTACGCCAACAGCTTGAAACAGCATCGTGCGCAGCTCATCGCAGTCGGCGATGGCGTCAACGATGCGCCTTTGCTGGGAGGTGCGGACGTATCGATTGCCATCGGCAGCGGTGCCGATCTCACACGCCTCACTGCCGATGCGGTGTTGCTGTCACCCAATTTGGCGCCGCTGCTCACCGCACAAATGGTCGCGCGCAAGATGGTGCGCATTATTCACCAGAATTTTTACTGGGCTATTGCCTACAACGTCATCGCCATCCCGCTCGCCGTGATGGGGAAAATTTCGCCTGCGGAAGCCGCTATTGGCATGGCGCTTAGCTCGCTGGCGGTGGTCGCCAATTCCCTGCGCCTGATGCGTCGGGATGGGCCAACTGCGCGGACACACTGAACGTGGAAATCCTCATCCTGCTCATTCCCCTCAGCGTGGTGCTGGCACTCGTTATCGGTGCTGCATTCTGGTGGTCTGCAGACAACGGCCAGTTCGATGATCTCGACGGACCGGGGCAGCGCATTTTGATGGATGAGGACAGGCCGCCAAATAAAGCAGATACGTCCGAGCCGCCTGCAAGTTGAGTGGATCAACGGCCGTTGGCGCTGCGCGGTTGCGTCGGTTGGGTTACGGCTTCGCCTCACCCAACCGGTGAGTGGTGATCGTTTTGACAGCACGAATAACGCGAATAAACGCACAAACTCCAGCAC
>JAJAYN010000491.1 GCA_026786225.1 Burkholderiales bacterium
ATCCACGATATTCAAAAATTACTTGATGAATATGTAGTCTGGCTGCGCGACAAAACATCGCTGCGCCAGATTGATGATTGGATTGAGATCACGACGCCGTATCTGGATCGTCATAACGATTATGTCCAAATCTACGCAAAGAAATCGAATGGTGCATACGTCCTTACAGATGATGGCTATACAGTCGACGACCTTGAACAAAGCGGCTGCAAGCTGAATAGTCCAAAGCGCCAGGATTTGCTAAAGATGACTCTGAACGGGTTTGGAGTTCAGCAGAATGGGGGGGCACTTGAAGTTCATGCCACGCCCGACAACTTCGCTTTGCGCAAGCACAATCTTGTCCAAGCGATCCTTGCTGTGAACGATATGTTCTATCTGGCCGTCCCAATGGTCGCGAGTTTATTTTATGAAGACGTGGTTGCATGGCTCGATTTGCATGATGTCCGTTACACACCAAAGGTAAAGTTTTCCGGCAAGACCGGGTATGACCATTTGTTCGATTTCGTGATTCCAAAGTCGAGAAAACAGCCGGAGCGCATCATCCACACCATCAATCGGCCAAACCGGGATACAGCTCAAGCGGTGGCTTTTGCGTGGATTGATACGAAGGAAGTTCGGCCACCGGAATCCAAGGCTTTCGCCCTGCTTAACGATTCTGAAATTGCGATTTCATCCGCTGTTACTGATGCACTGAAGAACTATAACGTGCATCCGATTGTTTGGAGCAAACGGGACGATGTGCAAGAGGAACTAGCTGCGTGAGCGACGAATCCAACAGATCGGAGTCAAATTGTTTTCTTCAAAGCAATTTGACTCTGAGCCACTGCGGCGGTTCTTTGCTTTCACGCGAGTGCGAATGCTTTATCTAAGGGGTCAGGGTCATTTTCCCAGCACAGCTAGGCCAAGCTCTAATACAGGAGCGCCTTTTCAGCCATTTGTGTCCCGAACGCCCCACCAATGCTTGACTGTAGCCTTTGAATACAACCACACGGGAAACACGACGAGTCTAAGGGGTCAGGGTCATTTTTTCCAGCACAACTAGGAAAAACTCTAATGCAGGTGAGTCTTTTAAGCTATTTTTGTCCTGAAAGCCGCGCCAATGCTGGTTTTTTGTAAAAATTAGTAATAGCTGCTATTGCAGCAGCTCTGTTCGAAGCGCCTGAGCCACATGTTCCATTCCTTCGGTAGTTATGCACATTTACCGAAAGTATGGAACAATGCCGTCATGCCCCCCAATGATCAAATCATCAAGAAGCTGCTGCGCCGCGCAGGCACGGCGCGCTCGCGCGAGCTGGTCGAATCCGGTATCACGCGCAGCGAGCTCTCGCGCATGGTGGCGGCCGGGCAACTCACGCGGGTGGCGCGCGGGCTGTACGCGTTGCCGGATTACCAGAGCGGCGAACATGGCGCGCTGGTTACTGTGGCGCGGCGTGCACCGGGCGTCGTCTTCTGCCTGCTGACGGCGCTGCGCATTCATGAGCTCACCACCCAGGCGCCGTTCGAGGTGTGGATCGCCATTGGCAACAAAGCCCATCCGCCCCGGCTCGATTATCCGGTGCTGCGCACACTGCGCTTTTCCGATGCCGCGTTGACAGCAGGTGTGGAGACGCACAAGATCGACGGCGTGCCGGTGCGGGTGACCAACGTGGCCAAGACGGTTGCCGATTGCTTCAAGTTTCGCAACAAGATTGGGCTGGATGTGGCGCTGGAGGCACTGCGAGAAGCACGCCGCGCGAAGAAAGCCACGGCTGATGATTTGTGGCGATATGCCGGGATCAACCGCGTGACCAAGGTCATGCAGCCGTATCTGGAGGCGGTGGCATGAGCGCCAATCTTGCTGCGTCGATCCATGCTCGCCTGTTGAATAGGGCAAAACTACGGCAGGAAGATTTCAACCTGACGTTGACGCGCTATGCGGTCGAGCGTTTTCTCTATCGGCTCTCATCGATGCCAGCAGGCAAGAACTATTGTCTGAAAGGTGCGCTGCTATTCGATCTATGGTTCGATGTTCCACATCGGCCGACCCATGACGCCGATTTGCTGGGTTTTGGGCCACGCGATGTCGGCGCATTAACGGACACACTACGGGAAGCCTGTGCGATCCAGGCCGAAGATGGAATGTTGTTTGATACGGCCACGCTGACGATTGAAGAAATTCGTGAAGAAACCAGCTACGGCGGATTACGGGCGCGGCTGGTCGGTATTCTGGGCAAAGCGCGCAGCACCGTGCAACTCGATATTGGCTACGGTGATGCGGTGACACCCGAACCACTGGAAGAAACCTACCCGGTGATGCTGGAGGGTATGCCCTCGCCACGGTTGAAGGTTTATCCCCGCGCCACCGTGGCCGCAGAAAAGCTGGAGGCAATCGTCAACCTCGGCATGGCCAATAGTCGAATGAAGGATTATTTTGATCTTCGCGCGCTTGCCCGTGAGGGCGTGCTCGATAGCACGCTGCTGGGTAAGGCGATTGCTGCTACCTGCAAACGTCGCGGCACTGCGCTTCCGGAATCGCTGCCTCTCGGTCTGAGCGATGAGTTCTATCAAAACGCGACCAAGCAAACACAATGGAACGGGTTCATCGCCAGAAACAAGCTGGTGAGTGTGGGCCTGAAGGAAGTCGTGGAAGAAGTCCGCGACTTCCTTGCGCCATCGCTCGCACAGGCTCGCAAACCGATGGAGGGAGCATGACAGACCTAAACGAATGGGTTGTCAAAGAAGCTGCGCGCGCGACATTCGGCGAGAGATTTAAGGGACCGCGGTCGATTTCGCAGCGCAGAGTGGAGCGGACGGACCTCAGCCCACCCAGAAAAAACGAAAACCCTAGCACCGGTGCTGTTTCCCAGACTTTTTTGCCTGAAACGCCGCGCCAGCGCTTGAGTTTGGTGTTTTAATTGGTGGCGATGCGCTGAGCGCCTATCTTATCTGTAGCTTAAATATGAACGCACAAAATCAATCTTAATAAAGAAAAATGGCAATATTTAAAATAAGAACCAGATTTCTATGTTCAGCCGAGGTCGTTGGGATAGTTCAGGCTGATGGTATTAACCGGACATTAGTCCGGCCAACTTGTCCGGATTAGGCGCTTCAACAGTAGCAAAATCCAGGCACCGCTTTCTGGTTTAACGCCGACAGCACCGCATTATCAAAATACTCATAAGCATTTAACTTTCAAAGAAATTCTTCTTTAAACGCAAACCGGAATGTCGTCCTTGAATGAGTCCATCGTTGAAGACGCCGCGCTAACTTGGTTTGGTGAGCTCGGCTATGCGCGTGCGCACGGGCCAGCGATGGCACCGGGCGAGCCGGCTGCCGAGCGCGAAGGGTTTGGCGATGTGGTGCTGGTTAGTCGACTGCGCGACGCGATAGGCAGGCTGAACCCAACGATTCCCCACAATGCACAGGATGAAGCAGTACGCAAAGTACTGCTGCTGGACAGCGCCTCGTTCCTTGGCAATAACCGCACACTCCACCGCATGCTGCGCGATGGTGTGCCTGTCGAATACAAACGAGCGGATGGCAGCATTGCAGGTGACCGGGTGCGCCTGATCTCGTTTGCGGACATGGCAGCGAACGATTGGCTCGCAGTAAACCAGTTCACCGTCATCGAAGGCCAGCACAATCGCCGCCCGGACATTGTCATCTTCATCAACGGCCTACCACTCGCGGTGATCGAACTCAAGAACGCCGCTGACGAGAACGCGACAATCTGGTCTGCCTGCGAGCAGCTACAAACCTACAAGGCCGAGATTCCTTCGCTGATGCGCTACAACGAGCTGCTGGTTGTCTCGGATGGTTTGCAGGCGCGCGTCGGATCGCTCACAGCAGACCAGGAATGGTTCAAGGTTTGGCGCACCATTGATGGCGAACGCGATGCGCCGAAGTCCGCGCTGGAACTGGAGGTGCTGATTCGTGGCGTATTCGAAAAGTGCCGCTTTCTCGATCTGTTGCAGCACTTCATCGCCTTCGAGGAAGACTCGGACACGGGCGCGGTGCACAAACTGATCGCAGGCTATCACCAGTTCCACGCAGTGAATGCGGCCGTGGAGGAAACTGTTCGGGCCAGCGGCATGGCGGAAGCAAGTGCAGCACATCTTGCAAAGCAGGAGGCGGGCGAATATTGGGTGGGCCGCATGCACGATGGCAAACTAGGTGACCGGCGCGCAGGCGTGGTGTGGCATACGC
>JAJAYN010000492.1 GCA_026786225.1 Burkholderiales bacterium
ATCGAGCGGCAAATCGGCGACGAGCACCAAGCGCGCAGTCGGTAAGCAGACCAGTACACGCAAGAGCCATTAGTTATTGTCTATGCGGCATTGGACAACCATCCCAACATTCCGGAGAAATGAACATGAGCTATAAAACCGAACCAATTGATACAAACAAAGGCAGTCCAAACCTCGACCCGATCACGAATGCGCCTGGCGCACATCCGGTTGGAACAGGCATCGGTGCCGCTCTCGGCGGCGCAGCGGCGGGTGCGGCAGTAGGCACCGTGGCTGGGCCGATCGGCACAGCAGTCGGTGCGGCCGTCGGTGCCGTTGTCGGTGGGCTTGCAGGCAAAGGTGTGGCAGAAGTGATTGATCCGACGATCGAAGAGGCCTACTGGCTGGCGAACTACAAAACGCGTCCGTACGTGAATGGCCGCAGCTTTGAAGACTACGGCCCGGCTTACAACTATGGCGTGAGCTCGTACTTGAAGTATCCGAACACGCGATTTGATGACGTCGAGTCCAATCTCGCCCGCGACTGGAACACCGCTGGCGGCGGATCCACGCTGGACTGGGCCGACGCACGTATTGCGTCACGGGACGCGTGGGATCGGCTGTTCAGCACGACTGGCGGTACACGCGGTAGCAAATAATAAACTCTGGTACTGGCGCGGCGTTGCAGGCATTTTCGTTCTGCAACGTCCGCCAATTGGCGCTCCGCGTTTTGACCCTCTCAACGCCTGCGGAAGTGCCGTTGACGACAGCGCGTTTGTCGTTGGGCTCTGTGTAAATGGAAGCTGATGGGAATGTCACATCCTGATTGCGTTAGCACTGGAATTGTCGCCAATCACTGCAGGTATGTTGCGCGTAAACGTGTGCCGCTAGATTCCTGCGGCCAGCTCACGCGTAAGTTGCGCGGCTGGGATTTCCTTGCAGCCGCTGGCGTTTTGCCCGGACCATAGTGGTGAGAAATCGCCTGAGCCTGCGCGTTCCGCGCTGGCGCGCAGCGGCGCGATGGCGGCGGTGGCCAGCGGAAATGCGGGTGCTGCCGGGCTGATTGCACCGAGCTCCCGCATGAGTCGATTGACGATGCCGCGTGCCGGGCGGCCGGTAAAAAGATTGGTGAGAGCGGTGTGGCGCGCTGCCTCGCTTTTCAGTGCGGCGCGATGGTTCGCGCTGGTGGTGGACTCGGGGCAAAGCATGTACGCGGTACCAATCTGGACGGCTGCAGCGCCCAGCTTCATCGCCGCAGCTACGCCGCGTGCATCCGCAATACCACCGGCGGCAATCACCGGTACCTTTACGGCGTCCACAATCTGCGGTAATAGCGCCATGGTGCCAACTTGCGTGCTGAGGTCATCTGACAAAAAAATGCCGCGATGCCCGCCCGCTTCCAGCCCCTGGGCGATAACCGCATCGACGCCATGTGCTTCGAGCCAGATCGCCTCTTCTACCGTCGTCGCAGACGAAACTATCAACGCGCCCCATGACCGCACGCGCGCCAGCAATTCAGGTGACGGCAAACCAAAATGAAAACTCACCATGGCCGGCTTGAACGCCTCCAAGACGTCGGCAGCCTCTGAGGTGAATGGCGCGCGGCCCAACCCGGTGGGAAGGGTGGCCGCATCGATGCCATGTTCTTTGAAATAAGGCGCTAATGCTGCACGCCAGAGCACCTCGCGCTCAGCACTGGGCACGGGCAGTGTGTGGCAGAAGAAATTCACATTGAACGGCTTGTCCGTATTTGCTTTGATCGCGACCAACTCTGCACGCATGGTCTCGATGTTCAGCATCGCGCACGGCAATGAGCCCAGCCCGCCCGCATTGCAAACGGCTGCGACCAGTGCATTGCCCTGCACGCCCGCCATCGGCGCTTGAATGATCGGCAAGTCAATGCCGAGACGTTGCAGCAGTATCATGGTCTACTCCCGCGCTTGTCATGTCGGCAGAACGCTGCGCCGATTGTCCGGTCAACCGGTCAACCGGTCAACGCATTGGCGCGTAATTCACCGGCACCCAGATATAGCCCGAACCGGACGCACGCAGGCGACCAAGGCCAGGAAACGAAATATGCGTGGCACCGACCAGCGTGCCATTTTTTGCGGCGTCTGCATAAGCCTGTTTGCGCTGCTGCGCGGCCGCTTTGCTGTCGCTGTCGAATTTGATGGTCACTGAAGGATTATCAAACTGTATCGCTGCCACGTGCATCAGGTCGCCCCACAGTTCCAGCTTCTCGCCTTTGCTTTCGACCACATACGTCGAGTGTCCGGGCGTGTGACCTTTTCGCACCAGCGCCTTGACGCCGGGGACCAGCTCGGTATTGCCCGAGAATGGCTTGTATTTTCCGGCTTTAACGTAGGGATTGATCGAGGCCATCGCGCCCATGAATGCACCCTTGTCACCCTCGGCAGCCTTGTTCATGTTGGCATCGCTCAACCAGAAATCGGCGTCATGTTGGTCGCCGCGCACGGTTGCATTCGGGAACGCCAGTTTGTCGCCTGCCATCAGGCCGCCGACGTGATCGCCGTGCATATGCG
>JAJAYN010000493.1 GCA_026786225.1 Burkholderiales bacterium
GGCCCTTCGATACCTCAGGGTGAACGGTAAATGAGTTTTTAGAAGTTCCCAATTTTTTAGCTTGCTCTCCTCAGAAGCTCAGTTGCACGCCCGCCTTCACGCCGCGTCCGGGCAAGGGTGCCAATGCACGAATGGTATCGATCGACGAAGCGCTGTACGCCTTGCGGTCGCCAAGGTTGTTGGCTTTCAAAAAGAACAGCGCAGATGCACCGGAAAATTTGGCAGTGTACAAAATAGCCGCGTTGACGAGCGTGTAGCTATCGGTCGCGCCAAGAAGATCGATAGCGGGCACACGGTTTTGCTTTGCGGCATGTTCAATTTCCGCCCGTAGCGCCCACGGGCCGTTCGCATACAGGGCCGCGGTGCTCAACCGCAGCGGTGCTATGCGCGGCAACGGCTCGGCGTTGGTCAGGTCCTGCGCACGCGTGAAATCGGCTTTCATTTCCAGGTCGAGCGTGGTTGGTTGATCAACCAGACGGAATTTGGCTTCCGCTTCAAAGCCGGACAGGCGCGCTTTCACACCCTGATAGCGAAATTCCGGCAGGATGCGCGCAGCACACGCAGATTCCACCGAGGTGCCGTTGCCACAATCAGTCGCGCCGGCATTGCCTTCAGTATCGCGGTCAACGCCGGTGCGGCGCAAGGCAATAAAGTTGTCGAACTGATTCACAAATACGCCGAGTCGTGCGGAAGATTTTCCGGATGAACCCCATTTCCACTGCACACCAAGGTCCAGCGCGGTTGATTTTTCCGCGCGAAGATTTGCGTCGCCGAGTTCATACGCGGCAGTGGCGATGTGCGGTCCGTTGGCATACAACTCGTAAAACGCCGGGCCACGCTGGCTGCGGGCCACGTTGCCGGTAATACTTGTGGTGGCGTCACCCTTGAAAAGCACCCCGGCTGAAAGACTGCTCACATTGAATGTCTTTTCGGATGCCGTGCCGAAGCGATCAATACCGGTATTTCCAGCACCTGCCGACTCAATGCGATTTTTCTCCGCCCGTGCGCCAAACGAAATTTTCCAGGCGTCGACCTTGATCTCTTCGTACGCGAACACGGCCTGATTGCGGGTTCTGGTGTCCGGCACGAAGGCCTCTTGGCCCAATGCCGCGAATTTGAAACTCTCGCCCTGAACGCCCACCATGCCGGAAAACGGTCCCATTTGCGCGTGCCGGACTTCAATGCGGACATCGCTGCCCTTGTTGGTGAATTGCGTGCCGATTTCAGTGCCTTCAAGCTCAACGTGCTTGTAGTCAGTGCGACCGCCACGTACGCTCACGCTCTCAATGATGCCGCCCAGCTTGCCAATCTCGCCTGATAACGCGGTGCGCGATTGCTTCATATTGATGGTCACATCGGCTTCCGCAACCGTGCCGTAACGTGTCTTATATTCGGATTGCGAAATGCCAAGATAGCCGCGATCAAACGTAAATGATCCGCCGATTGCGCCTCCTTCGCTGTGACTGGCGGAATTGACAATGCGATCCCCCAACCCTGCCGATGCAGGCACCTTGTAGTTATTGGTGTTGCGATGAAATCCATCGGCGTGCAGTGCGAACTGACCGTTGCCACCCTCAAACACCGCCGAATTCCCGCGCTCTTTTTCAGCACCGCCGAAACGGCTCTCGATCGAGCCGCCAACACCTTTGATTGCTTCGCGTGGGATGCGGTTATCGATGACATTGACCACCCCGCCTATCGCGGTCCCGCCATACAGCAGCGCGCCGGGTCCGCGCAGCACTTCGACACGCTCGATGGCGAGCGGATCAATGGTGGGATTGTGGTCAAAGCTGACGTTTGACGCATCGAACGATGCCCCCGAATTGCTGAGGATACGAACGCGGTCACCGTCCAGCCCGCGGATGACTGGTCTGCCGGCATTCGGGCCAAAAAATGAATTTGATACACCGGGCATGCCATTGAGCGTTTCGCCCAATGTTGTGCCGCGCTTGAGGAACAATTCCGGACCAGCCAGCACCGCTACAGGCGCAACAGCATCGGCATCCCTGAGGGGATTACCGGTAACGACAATTTCATCGAGTTTCTTGGGTTCGGCAGCAGCCAACGCGGCATCGCTCGCCGATTGCGCGGACGCACCCGCAGCAAACAGCAACGCAGGCGTGAGCGCAGAAAAGTAAATCTTGACCTTCATTGCAATTCCAATCGCAAAAGCACAGTGAGAAGGCCGCACGCAACGTGGCGTGGGACCAGCCGGGGACAGTCAGTGCTTTAGAGGCGCGGCGGTGCGCGGGCGAGGAACGGCCTGAATGGTGTTGCGGGAGATTCGGTCTGGAAACTGCACACAACACGGGTCGTTGTTGTGAGGACGGCAGGCAGACCGGGCGCGCAGTGGCCGGAATGACTATCGAGCGCAAATGCCGCAGTCCAGTCATCGCAAGTCAGCCCCTGCTCGTGTCCGAAAAGACTGGAGAACGGATTGCCAACGCCGGAACCGGCTACCGTTGCCTCGCCTGAAGTGACTGCCTGGCCATGCGCGATAGCATGCAGTGGCACAATCAACAACGAACTGATCTGCGCGACGAGCAGCAGCAACGCCAACATCCGCGCACGCAGCGGGCGACGTAAATCGTTTAATAGGCGGGGGACGTTACGGTGCATGGGATCGTGGTGCAGCAATATGGGCTTACGACAAACGGCAATGTGGAAAATCACGTTGTTGCAACAGTGTAGCATGAAGCGAGGCGTCCTCCGGTTGATCAGGGCAGCATCAAGTCTGACC
>JAJAYN010000494.1 GCA_026786225.1 Burkholderiales bacterium
AGCATCTCGCCCGGACTGGTGCGCCTCAACGATTCGAGCATGCTGATGCTGCGCGCGATTACACGTGCGCTGGATCCCAAACTGGGTGATCGCGTCACCGCTCAAACGCAGAAACTGCATCGGGCCATTGCCGGTGAGGGCGATGCGTTTGTCGAAGCGGCAGCCCTGAAGAAACTGGCCGAAGAAACCATTCCCGTGATGTCTGGCGCGACGTTCTCAAATCAGACCATGACTGTAGTCCTGTCGCGACTGATTGAAGATGGTATCCAGGGTACCTATAGCGACTATTCCGCAGCTGAGCAGGCGACACTGGCCATAGGCAGTGTAGGCGCGTTCCTCGCCAAGCAGGGTGTATTGACCGCACCGCAAAAATTCAACGCGAGCCTGAAAAAGCTGACACTTTCACTGGCCAAGGATGAACAATACAAGCCGCGGGAATTTGAAGCGCTGCTCAGGGAACTACGCAGTCAAACCGGTACTATTGCGGTAACCACCAAAGCGGCTGCGGTCGCCACGCCGGCAGCACCAGCAGGAGTAAAGCCATGAGTGACATATTCGATATTGCCGTTATCGGTTCCGGACCGGCGGGCCTTTCAGCCGCAGGACACGCGGCTGAACTAAAGCTTTCACACGTTTTGCTGGAGGCGCAAAAAGACCACTTCGCCGACACCATTTACAAGTACCAGAAAGGCAAGCACGTGATGGCGGAACCCGGCGTTCTGCCGCTACGCAGTCCGTTCGATTTTGCCGAAGGTACACGCGAAAACATCCTGGGCATATGGGATACGCAACTCAAAAAGCATGCCGTCAACGTGCGCTATGGGTCGGAGGTGAATGGGATCAAAGGTGCCAAGGGTGATTTCACACTAACGCTGGCTGGTGGTGGAGAAGTGCGCACCAAGCACGTCGTGTTGTCGATCGGATTGCAGGGCAACCTGCGCAAGCTCGGTGTGCCTGGTGAAGATCTGCCCACGGTTCAATATCAACTCGATGATCCGGCGGCGTACGAAGACGAGACCATCATCGTTGTTGGCGCAGGCGATGCAGGCATCGAAAACGCCCTGGCACTGGCCAAGCAGAATCGCGTCATCCTGATCAATCGAATTGAAGAATTTGTGCGTGTGAAAGACGGCAATATTGCGCTGATTCTCGCCGCCGACAAGGAAGACCGCGTCGCCATTCGTTACAACACCACGGTGGAGCGCGTTGATGCGACCGCGGTCACGGCCGACAACAAGTTCCCGATGATGTTTGTTGCCAACACGGCAACCGGTCAGGAATCGATTCCCTGCCATCGCATCATTGCGCGCCTGGGCGCGATACCGCCGCGTAAATTGGTGGAGAGTTTCGGCATTACCTTCCCGAACGCGAATATGGACGCCGTGCCGGCCTTGTCGTCGCACTACGAATCCAATGTTCCTGGCATCTATGTCGTCGGTGCACTTGGCGGATATCCCTTGATCAAGCAGGCGATGAATCAGGGATACGAGGCAATTGAATACATTCTCGGTAATAACGTGGAGCCTGCGGATGAACCGGTGCTCAAGGCCAAGTTCAAGAATGTCAAGATCACGACTGTGGCCGAAGCGGTCCAGCATATCCAGAAAAGTGTGCCGTTGCTGTCCAGCCTGACGCAATTGCAATTGCGTGAGCTGTTGATGGAAAGCGAAATCCATCGTCCGGAAGAAGGGGCGATCGTTTTCAACCAAAACGATTACACCAATTCGTTTTATTCCATCGTCGAAGGTAATGTCACCGTCGAGTTGGTTGACCAAAAAGGCAACCCGCTCAAGTTCGAACTCGCCAAGGGCGATTTCTTCGGCGAGCTGGGACTGCTATCCGGCCGTCGCCGTGCTGCCACCATACGCGCCGGCATGCGTACCTTGCTGCTTGAAACCCCGCGTCGCAGCATGCTGAAGTTGCTTGCCTCAGTCGAATCTGTCCGCAAGACACTCGACGCGGTCATGATGAAACGCGCAGTACGGCAATATCTGTCGCAGACCCTTCCGGAGCGCGAAGTCGATTATCTTGTCGAGAGCGCAACGCTTAAACGTTACGCCGCCAACGACCCGCTGTTCATCGAGGGCGACAAGGCCGATGGGCTTTATCTCATCCGTCGTGGCTCGGTCACGGTATCGCGGCAGATCGCCGGCAAGGAAATCGTTCTTTCGTATGTTGCAGCCGGTAACTACGTGGGAGAAATGGCCCTGTTGTCCGACGCGCCCCGTTCAGCGACTGTGCGCGCGGCGGTACCGACCGAGGTCATCATGCTGGAAGCGAAACGCTTCACAGAGGTGATGTCTTCGCACTCCACCATCCAGGCGCGCATGGGTGCGCAATCGATGGAACGGATCAAGATGAATCAGGCAATGGAATCGAAATCCGATTCCGGCAACCTCATTTCGTTTTTGATGCAGCAAGGCCTCGGTGAAGCCACCGACGTACTGCTGATCGATGAAGCCCTGTGTGTGCGCTGCAATAACTGTGAGAAGGCCTGCGCAGAAACGCACGACGGGACATCGCGCCTCAACCGCGAAGCTGGTCCGACATTTGCACAGATTCACGTGCCGACTTCCTGCCGCCACTGTGAACATCCGCACTGCATGAAGGATTGCCCGCCGGATGCCATCAAACGTTCAACCAATGGCGAAGTATTTATTTCCAGCACCTGCATCGGTTGTGGCAATTGCGAACGCAATTGTCCGTACGGTGTCATCCAGCTAGCCCCACTGGAGCCAAAGAAGAGCAAACCTTCGCTGATCTCATGGCTGATGTTTGGCCTGGGTGAAGAACCCGGCGTGCACAAGAGGAGCAAGGACAAGACGCTGCTCAAGAAAGCCGTCAAATGCGATATGTGCAAAGACCAGTCCGGTGGACCAGCCTGCGTACGTTCCTGCCCAACTGGGGCAGCCATTCGTGTCGCACCAGAGAAGTTCCTGGAATATACCGGCGCGTCCGACGCTTAAGTCCAAGCACCGGCGCGGCTCACGGCATGAAAATGCCCTGTGAGGCCAAGCTGGACGCGGACTTTGCCTGCTTTACGCGCGGCTGCCGGAAAGGCGCACGCGTAGAAAGCGTTCGTTTCCGATACAAACGCCAGCCCGATAAATGTCACAATGCGCGTTCCCAATTTGTAAGCGTCTGCGACCACCATGCTCAGCAAGATTTTCAAGAAGAACGAAACGCCACCACCGTCCACGCCAGCGCCCAAACAGCCGGCCGCGCCGACACCCGCACAAATCGCCGCACAGGTGGCCGACAAGGCTGCGTGGGAAACCAAATTGCAAGCCGCGATAGGCGATGACGCTGCGTTGCTCACGATCGCGAAGGAATCACCGCTGATCGATATCAAGCACGCTGCCGTCGAAGCCTTGACTGGCGAAGATGCGCTCAAGCGCGCCGAGCGCGAGTTTCGTGATCATGACCGGCGTGTGCATCGCACTGCCAAACAGCGCTATGAATCCCTGGTGAATCGGCGCGTCGCCGGTGTGAGTGCGGCCAAGCTGATTGAAACGGCGGCGGTG
>JAJAYN010000495.1 GCA_026786225.1 Burkholderiales bacterium
GAGGTAGCCGGTGACCACACCCTGCGCTTCCATGCGCATCTGTGTGTCCGGTGCCGCCAACACTTTTTCGAGCGCGGCCGTGAGTTTTGCGATGATCGCAGGCGGCGTTTTAGCTGGTGCCAGCAGGCCGAACATTGACGTCACGATGAAATCCGGCAGGCCGGCTTCTGCAGCGGTGGGCACGTCGGGCAAATTATTCGAGCGCGCAGGCAGGGCCACCGCCAGCGGACGCAAGCTGCCAGATTTGATATGCGGCAAGGCCGCAGGCATGGTCTCGATCATGGACTGCACCTGGCCACCGATCAGGTCATTCATCGCCGGGCCGCTGCCTTTGTAGGGAACATGCAACATATCAAGCTTGGTCATGCTCTTGAACAACTCGCCTGCCATATGCTGCGGCGAACCGTTCCCGGACGAGGCATAGCTCACACCGGGATTTTTCTTCGTGTATTCCATCAATTCCTTGAGCGTCTTTACCGGCACTTTCGGATTGACCACAAATACCAGCGGCACCTGCCCTACTACACCGATCGGCACAAAGTCCTTGGCGAGATCGAACGAGAGATTGGGTTGCAGCGCTGCATTGATGGAATGACTGGTCAGCGCGCCGAGCAACAAGGTGTAGCCATCTGCAGGCGATGTCGCTACCGCGGCCGCACCGATGGAACCGGTCGCACCGGCGCGGTTATCGACAATGAGCTGCTGGCCCAGCGCCTCGGACAATTTCAGGGCCACGATACGACCGATCACGTCGGTGGCGCCGCCAGGCGGATAGGGAATGATGAGTTTGATGGGCTTGGCTGGATAGTCCTGCGCCGTTGCAGGTGCGACAGGGGCGAGCGTTGCCAACAGCGCAACGACCATTGCCATCAAACGGGATGCAACTGAACGTGATTGCGGTGCGGGAAAAACCATGGACTCCTCCGTTATTGTTTGTGACTGTCGATGCATGCGCACCAGTGAGGGAGAGGTTAACAGAATCCCGATTCCTGCCATTGAGGCAGGTCAGTTACCAATGACTGGCGGCACGCGCAGCCTCACTACGTTCTCGATGGTTCGTCCTTGCTGACCTTGGGCGGTACAGGTGCCAGGTAACCAATAACCATCAGCAGTACGCCCACGCCGATGAACGAGACGATGCGCGCGACGGTCCCGGTATTGCCAAGGTCGTTCACCGCGAGCTTCAGCACCACCACACCGAGTAGCGCGGCGCCCGTCATCCACAAGGCGCGCGAAGGCGGCAATTTCCTGCCTGCTGCGTACATCATCACCAGCGCAATCGACGTCCAGAGTAACGACAGCGCGGCTTGCGCAACGACAGAATGCAATAACGCCGGCAATTCAAACGGGACATCGGCCCAGTGATGCACGGTGCGCAGTAGCACAGCATTCATCCAGAAAAAAGCCATCGCCGAAAACAATATTAGCGTAGGCGAAGTGCTTGTGTCGGCGCTCGACTCGGCGTCCACTTCAACATGCCAGCGGCGCGTCGCCCAGATCGCAGCGGCAAACAGGGCAAGTTGTGCAACGTCGAGGGGATTCAATAGCGGCACATACGGCAGTGGCGCAATCGAGCCGCTGCTATCCACGTTGGCCAGCAATGTCCACAACGCAGACGCTGCCAGCATGGGCCATACAGAACCATTGCGCAGCGTGGCCGCATGTAAGCCAAACGGCCAGAGGTTTCTGTTGATGCCAAAGGTCGCCACCGCCAGGCCCACCGCGATGGTGAGGCCCACTCCTGCATACTGCCAAGCCTCTGACAGTCCGGCATGGTCAGCGCGCCAGCAAATTTCCCAGGCGACCAGCAACAAAGCCAGATTGAACAACGCGGCATGCTGCCATCCCGGTCGCCACGCCTTTTCGTCGCGCTCATGACGCGCCAGCACGATGTCGCCGATAACGAATGCAGCCAGCCATGCAACAAACTGCGCGCCCATAAATGGATTGACATCATGGCTTGCCAAGTGAAGGGTGGCAACAAACATGGCCAACGTCAGCAGCACCTGCGTTCGACGCAAAGCCGACCACGCGAGCAGGTGACCAGCCAATTCGAACAGCAAAATCGACACGGTGACCGCAATCAAATACGCGGCCAGGTGATGCGCTGGCGAAGTGCGTGTTTCGATCAAGCCATGCAGTCCGGCGAACCACCATATCAGCGCCCACAACAGCGGGATATTGGACAGGCGCAGCAGGTTCGAGGTCTCCAGCGCGGTGGAAAACTCACGTAGCCGGAACCGTAATCCTGCGGCCACGATGCCGACGACGCCGATTCCAAATACCCAGCCAAACTCTTCGCGCGAATAACGCCAGGATGCTTCCCAGGTCGCCAGTACCAGCATGAGAAACCATGCGCTCTGGTAGCGCCACCCATCGAATGACTCGATGTCATCCTTGCGCTGGCGATGCAGAACATAAAAATAGGCGATGAATGTCAGCGGCCACGCGAAAATGCCATTGCCCGCCAGTGGGTTCTGCCCTTGCGCCAACAGGCCCCACGCAAGCACCAACACGCCGATGAGCAGCACATGCGCGCGCGAGGTGAGGCGCAACAATCGCCAATTGACCGCTGCGCCCAGCCACTCGAAAACCGTGAAAACGAGCGCAATAAAAATCAGCAGCGCGGAAATTCTTGTCTCGCCCACAGCCCACTGCTGCCAGGTTCCGAGTACAAAGCCCGAGAACAACCACAGGCAACCCCAGCCGATCAAGAAGCCCTGCAATGTACGCTCTGTTGCCGAAATCGCCTCGTCAAAGCGATGCATGAACCACGCCGTCAGCAGCGATGCGGCAGCGATCAGTCCGCAGCCGATGACGCGATCGTTCCACCACGGATCGGCGTGGCTGGTGTCTCGCATGACCCAGCAAAAATAGCCTGCCGCTCCCAGCTGCAGGCACAGCGCGAACGCACGCGCGAGCACGCTTTTCTGCCGGCAGCCCATCCAGAATATCGCGGCACCTTCCAGCGTCCAGAACGCGAATGTCGGATAGCCGCGGAATGCAAAAAAGGGTGCCGCGGTGGCAAATACAATCGAGAGCGCAAGATGCGCTTCGGCGAGCAGGCGCATCATCTGCCGCCGCCAAAGTACCCAAGCCAGCGCGCCATAGATCAACGCCGCAGCGAAGGCACTCCACGCCAGCACATGGTCACCCATGCCGCGTGTCAGGGCCGCCTGCAGCATCGCCGCCGACAACGGCATGCCGAACACCAGCGTGCCATCGACGAATCCTTTTAGTTCCGGCGGCTGGCGCGACGCAAACAATATCGGGATCGCGAGATACAGCAGGAAGAACAGAATCAGGAATGGCTCAACGGTTGAGAAATTTTCCGGCTGGT
The DNA here is from genome assembly GCA_026786225.1 of Burkholderiales bacterium. Lineage (GTDB taxonomy): Bacteria > Pseudomonadota > Gammaproteobacteria > Burkholderiales > Usitatibacteraceae > UKL13-2. The sequence goes on from JAJAYN010000495.1 coordinate 3,341, forward strand.
AATTCGCGTATCCCCAGATCAACGCGATGGCAAAAGTGAACAGGAAGCCGATAAGATTGAGTTCGCGCCACGCCTTGAACCAGCTCGCGCCGAGGATGACCAGATTGAGCAGCAGGTAATACGAGAACAGCAGCACATGATTGCCGCTGCCGGTGGAAGCGAGAATGGGTGCCAGGAACGCGCCGATGAGGCCGAGCGCGGCAAACGCCCGCGCGTCGAATTTCACCGCGAGCGTGATGGTGGCGATTCCCAGCGCCGCGAACAGCACAAAGCCCAGCGGCGCACTGATGAGCGCGAACGTCTTCAGCGCGAAAAACACATCGAGATACATCAACCCCATCGCGCCACCGAACAATATCAGCGCGTAGGTGCGTTTGGCTGCGAGCAAACGCAGCCCCAGAAAGAACATGACTACAGCCGCCGCGGCCACACCGAGCAGGCGCAACTCCGGCGGGAACATGCCGCGCTCATAGGCGAATTTGAGTAGGAAGCCGACACCAAAAAACAGGATCACCACACCCAGCTTGGCGACGACATTGCCTTCCAGCATGCGTTCGATAAAGCCGGGCCCTTCCGGCTTGACCGATCGCGGACCGGACGCTGAAACGGGGCGCGCCGGCTTGGGCGCAGGAACAGATTCATCCTTGTCACCCGCGCGAACTGATGCGTCGGGC
>JAJAYN010000496.1 GCA_026786225.1 Burkholderiales bacterium
CTTCAGCCTGCGCATCGCGACCGTAGGCGATATAGACATCAGCCTCAGCAAGCGGATCGACCTCATCTGTATCAATACTGCCAGGACCGGTCTTGTCAAAGTCAGTCAGGAAGGAACTGTTGCCTGTATCGACCAGACCGCCACCCTTGTTACCAGTGACGGTATTGGGTTTCAAATCGCTCGGCATGATTGACGAGGTCCTGCTCATGCTGGTGTTGCCCGCGTTACTTTTCTTCTTGCGACGCGACATGAATGCGAATAGCCCGCCCAATCCTACCAGCGCAGCAGCACCACCGCCGAGGGCAAGCGCGTTATCCTCGAGAAAGCTCGGCTCGGGTGGCGGAGGAGGCGTGGCCTTCTTTGGTGGAACCGGCTTGGTATCGGCAGGCTTCACGGCAGCCACGACTTCAGTCTTTGGCGGCACCACATCAGCTGGTTTTACGTCCACTTTGGGAGGCACTTTATTCGAATCTGCAGGTGCAACGACGGGTGCCACAGGTGGTACGACGGGCGGTGTCACTTGGGCAACTTTGGTATCCGCCGGTACAGTTACCGCAGGTTTAGTTTCTACCTTTGGTGCGGCTTTTTCGTCCGGCTTTGCTGCCACCTTTGTATCGGCTGCTGCGCCCAGGCCCTTGACTTCAGCGAGCTTGCGCATGGTCGTGATTTTTTTTTGCAAATAGGCAACCCGGGAGTTGGCTTCCTTCAGCGCATTTTCGCGCGCAATTTTTTCTTCCTTGAGCGCGTTCAACTCTTGCGTGCCCCCTGCCGAACCAGCGCTACCCACTTTTCCTGGCGTCGCATCGGTCTTGGCAATCTTGAGTTGATCTTTAGGTGTAGCCGCAGGCGCCGGCACATCAGGCTTCGCAACGGTGATCTTGCCCGTCGCCTCATTCGATGCAGCTTTGGGCTGTGAAGTACTAACCGTACCCGCGACTTGCTCACGATAAGCGTTCCAGTTAGCCACCTGTACTTTGATTTCGCTGCGCGCCTCGCTCTCTGACAAATTGGCGACTTCGCTGGCAGACGGAACCCGCAAAATTTGGCCTGTCCGCAGACGGTTCATATTGCTATCGATGAACGCTGACTTATTCTCGCGGTATAGCGCCACCAGCATTTGCTCCAATGAAACCGAGTCGGATTTCATTTCCTTGGCAATCTTGCTCAAGGTATCGCCACGCTTGACGGGACCATAGGTGTCACCAGCGGCCTCTGCCTTCGCCGATGGCGAACCCGTAACTGGAGGCAATGTCACCGAGGTCTGCGCGGGTGAGGAAGGCTTGACTGCGGCGACAGTTGCCACCGGTGGCGCGATTCTCGCTTCGTTAAATCCGGGCGGATCGAGCAGGATAGGATACTCGCGCAATAAGCGGCCCGATGGCCAGTTCATTTCTACCAGTACATCGAGAAATGGCTCGTTGATCGGTGCGTTGCTCAATATCTTGAGAATGGGTGTGCCATTGGCGCGACGCTCTGTGGAAAAGCGCAATTGGCGCAGCAGCGGCGAATACTCGATGCGGGCTTCGCCATAGGACTCGGGGCTTGCAACGCGTCCAGTAACGGACTCGAACTCGCCGGGCTGAAGCGAGACGAGCTCAATCTCTGCCGAAAGCGGCTGACCCAAAGCTGAATTGACGGAGAGTTTGCCTAAGCCCGCCGCGTTAACTGCCAACGCGGAAAATGCAAAGAATGCTCCCCCCAATGCCACGGCTAATTTTGTTTTCGGTGGACGGTTCATGCGTAAACCCCAACCCTTCGATTTTCGAGGACAAATTAAAATAACATCAACGAGTTATTGTTGCAACTTTATTCGCTTTCTAGCATTAGAAGCGAAACGGGACGATTTTTCAACCCGCGAATGCGGTTTCGGCGCCAAACTATCACTACCAGAGCTTTAACTATTTGATAATTAAACTATTTCTCCACAATAATTCGTAGCATACGACGTAGAGGTTCTGCGGCTCCCCACAACAATTGATCGCCGACAGTAAATGCCGAAAGATATTCCGGGCCAATCGCCAATTTTCGCAAGCGCCCCACTGGAATATGCATGCCGCCCGTCACCGCAGCGGGTGTCAGTTCGCGAATACTGCGTTCGCGCTCATTCGGGATAACACGAACCCACTCGTTGTCATTTGCGATGATCGCCTCGATATCCGCGAGCGGTACGTCCTGCCTGAGCTTGATCGTCAGGGCCTGGCTATGGCAGCGCATTGCACCGACGCGTATGCACAAGCTGTCTATCGGCGTTGCAGGCGTCCCAAATCCATCACCTCGCCCCAGAATCTTGTTGGTCTCTGCCATCCCTTTCCACTCTTCCAGCGACATGCCGGGGTTCCCCATCGTTGCCATGTCTTTATCGATCCAGGGAATCAGATTGCCTCCCAGCGGTACGCCAAAATGTTGTGTTTCGTCTGCGCTTAGCGCGCGCTGTTTAGCCAGAATCTTGCGATCAATTTCAAGAATGGCGGAACGAGGATCATCGAGCAATACTTTCACTTCCGCATGCAGGGAACCAAACTGCGTGAGCAACTCACGCATATGCGTTGCACCACCGCCCGAGGCAGCTTGATACGTCATGCAGGTCATCCACTCAATCAGGTCGGCCTTGAACAGCCCGGCAAGGCCCATGAGCATGCAACTTACCGTGCAATTGCCCCCGATATAATCCCTGACACCCTTGCTCAGCGCATCGCGGATAACCGGCATATTGACCGGATCCAGAATGATCACCGCGTCATCTTTCATACGCAGCGTCTTTGCCGCGTCAATCCAGAAACCGTTCCAGCCCGCTGCGCGCAACTGCGGATAGATTGCCGTCGTGTAATCACCGCCCTGGCAAGTAATCACCACGTCCATCTTTTTCAGTTGCGCAATAGCCGTCGCGTCCAAAAGAGGCGCGCCATTGGCTTCTGCTGGTGCCTGGCCGCCCACGTTCGAGGTGGTGAAAAATACGGGTTCGATCAACGCGAAATCGTGCTCTTCGCGCA
>JAJAYN010000497.1 GCA_026786225.1 Burkholderiales bacterium
GAGAGTTGATTGGCCAGGTACACCACCGTTTCCAGCTGCCGTGGCTCAACTGCGATGAATGACCGTGCACTCACTGAGAGGCCGAACAAATAAGGCGCAAACCAGCGAAAGTGCTGAATCATTTGACTATCTTCGAGCTGCAGCGAACCAGCGGAAAGATTGGCCAAATGCCAAACACCCTCGATTTTCGGGCAAGCGGCAAAACGCGAGGTCTTCACCGCACCGTATTGATTGTTATAAGCCTTGGCTACTTCTGGTTTGGGGGCCGCTGCAACCGGCAAGTCCAAGAAATGTGGCCACGACTGCTGTCATAAAAAAACTGCGCATACTTCAATCCTGTTCAATTGTTATGGAAACCAAGTTTAACGAATGAAGCCGAGTATGTTGTGACAGCAGTGGAACATTCCGGGACAGATCACGTGTGCCACCATAAATTATCGTAAACCGCCATTTGACGGGAATTCCCAGTCACTTATGCTCTGAAAGCCGCGCCAGTGCTAGAAGATCAACCCGCCCGCGTTGCCAATTAAAAGTCGGGGGAAGCTGTTCAGACAAGCGGGGCCGCTTTTAACCCCACTGGTCATGGTGTTTGCCACCTCGCGTCATGGCAAGATGCGCTGACCTGGCAAACCTCTTCAAAAACGAAAGGTGCCTTACATCGTCCCTTGTGGTTTTCAAGAGAAAATTCAGCTAGACAAAAAAGATGGCCCACACGCGAACCCAACTTGCATTACCCGCAGAGTCGTCCATCGACGAGGCGTTTCGTCGCGAGCGGGATGGCGATCTGCGCACCGCAATGGGGATCTTGCAACCGCTGCTGGCAGAGGACGAGTGCGGGCAGCTTGCGCCGATAGCGGCGATTCGCGCGCTGCTGGTCGCGTCCGATTGCACGTTTCGCATGTGCGACTACACCGCAAGCGTGCGTCACATTGAGCGCATTGAATTGCTTGCCGGGACAGTCGATGATCGTCGCGCTCTCGCACTGGCCGGCATCCATCGCGCACGCATCTGCTACCAGCAAGGCCGCTATTCGCAAGGGCTCGACTACGCGGAACGCGCAGCGCAAATGGCGCTGGAGCGCGGCGACTTTGTGGTGGCGGCGCGGGCACGCATGTGCCAGGACTACATCGCGATGGGGCAGGCGGACTATCCAGCGGCAGAACGGTACATCCGCGAAAGTGTGGCGTATGCAAAACAAGGCGGCGACGAGTTCATTGAATCGTGGGTGTTGAATTCAGCCGGCCAGCACTACTACTATCTGGCGCTGGCGAAGGTGTTGCCTCAGCATGCGCGCGGCCATCCCAGTTCGGCGGAACCGCAGGATTTTATTATCGCGCAGGAAGAAATCCTGACATCGGTGGATTATTTCACGCGCGCCATCAGCCTGGCGCGCAGCTGCGGGGCGCTGCATCATGCCGGCATCGTCGAATCCAATTACGTGCGTGTGTGCATCATGCTCGGCGACGCCGACAAGACGCTGACACCGTTGCGGCGGGCGCTTCGTGAATGCCAGGACAGCGGCCTCAAGAACAACGAGCTTTCGCTTCGTCATACTTATGCCTGGGCTCTGCGCGCCTGCGGTCACTTTGCGGAAGCGGCACGGCAAATCGAAGCCGCGCTGGTGCTGGCGCGCCGGCTCGGCCGGGTAAACCGCGTCGTCGAATTGCTGCACTATGACCGGTCGCTGGTGCTGGCCGGAATGGGTGACCACGCCGGCGCATTGGCCAGTTACCGGCGCTACCAGCGGCCCTACCTGCGCACGGCGCCGGTCACGATCCCGGGTGCGGGCCAAGCCGACGCGCAGGTGCAACCTGCCGTCGCCCGTCCGCCACTGGAACCGTTCTACATGAAGCGCGCAGACAATTTTCTGAAGTCACACGCCAACGAGGCGTTCGAGCTTTTACATCTGGCGGAGCACTGCGGCGTAAGTGCACGTTCCCTGCAGCTCGGATTCAGGAAATTTCGTGGTATCACGCCAATGGCATATGCGCGCAATCTCAGGCTCGATGCCGTGCATCGGGAATTGCAAGCGGGCAACGGCACGGTCGCCGCGCTGGCGAGGCAGTTCAGCTTTAAGAGCGTGACGACTTTTTCGATGGAGTACCGGCGCCGCTTTGGGGTTGCGCCGAGGGTGACTGTCGCAGAGGGTCGCAGGCGGAACGGGAGTGATATGTAAGCAACAAACGCAAGCATGGGTGATAAAACATGAGGTCTTGCAAAGTCGCATTCACACCAGAATGCTATTTTGCAAGACCTGCCCCCTAACGTCGAGGGTCGAACGTCGAACGTCGAAGAATAAATTATGCAACCCCGGTATTTATAGGCTTTTCCGGCCGTATTCTGTCCGACAGCCGCGCCAGTACTAGTTTCAATTTCCGTGATTACCGAGGACTAACCATGGCTTCGAGCCTACTGACCCTGCTGGACGACATCGCCACCCTTCTCGACGACGTCGCGGTGATGACGAAGGTGGCGACCAAGAAAACTGCCGGCGTGCTGGGCGACGATCTGGCGTTAAACGCGCAACAAGTCTCCGGCGTAAAAGCCGACCGCGAGCTGCCGGTGGTATGGGCAGTTGCCAAGGGCTCGATGAAGAACAAAGCCATTCTCGTGCCTGCAGCATTGGCGATCAGCGCCTTCTTGCCGTGGGCGATCATCCCGCTGCTGATGGTCGGCGGCGCGTTCCTGTGTTTCGAGGGCTTTGAAAAAATCGCCCACAAGTTCTTCCATAGCAAGGAGGACGATGCCGCGCATCACGACGCGCTGGTGAAGGCGTTGGCCGATCCGGCGGTGGACATGGTGGCGATGGATCGAGACAAGATCAAGGGCGCCATCCGTACCGACTTCATCCTTTCCGCCGAGATCATCGTCATCAGCCTGGGCACCGTCGCCGGTGCCGCGTTTGGCAAGCAGGTGGCGGTGCTGGTCGGCATCTCGATCCTGATGACTGTGGGTGTATATGGCCTCGTCGCCGGGATTGTGAAACTCGATGATCTCGGCCTGTGGCTGACGCAAAAAGCCAGCAGCGCCGCGCAAGCCTGCGGCCGCGCCCTTGTCGCGGCTACACCGTACCTGATGAAATTTCTCTCCATCGCGGGCACCGCCGCCATGTTTTTGGTCGGTGGCGGCATTCTCGTGCACGGTATCCCGCCGCTAGATCATCTGCTTGAAGGCTGGACGCAGTCGTCCGGCAGCATGAGCAGCGTGGTCGAGATAGGAGTCAACGGTGTGATTGGCATCGTTGCGGGGGCGGTGGTACTGGCGGTAGTGCGTTTGGTGGGGAGGATGCGGGGGAAGGCAGCTTGAGGGCCTATTCCTAGCGGGCCGCCCGTCCAAATGTCGTTTCCAGGTTGACGCCGCCGTTCATTCCGCTATGATTCTGTTGCCAGTCGCCGGCTGAATTCCGCCGGATACGTTCCCCCGTGCTGTTCTGCACGTCAGCGTCACGATCGGCGAAAACCCAGTTCAGTTTGCCAGTGCGCGCGGCGCATCGCCGCGACTTCCTCTTGGCCACCCTTGTCATCGCACGCGAAGATCCATTCACCAGAAGAAAGCATGTCCGCCATGAAAATCAAACAATTGGTCTATATCAGCAAAGCGACCGCGCCATTTACTTCCGCCAGCCTGAAAGATCTGACGGATCTGGCCAACGCAAACAATGCCAAGTTGAACGTCACCGGATGTATGGCGTATTCAGCCGGGTACTTCCTTCAGCTGCTGGAAGGCAACGCAGAAACGGTCGATAGCCTGTATCGAAAAATAGCAAAAGACACCCGGCACAAAGGCACCAAGCTACTGCTGGAGGCCACGGTTGACGAGGACAGGCGCCTGTTCGGCAAATGGTTCATGTCATCGTTCAACGTCGATACCACGGTCGATTTCCCCCAGGAACTAAAACAGAGCATGACGGACATCATCAACGATCGGACGGCGATTGTTCCGGTGCATCGTCTGTTCATGGAGTTCAGGAAATATCTGGGGAAATAAATGATCAGGGGCCACGGTTTCCGAGCGCAACAACGTGGGGCCAGGCCTTGAAGAGTAGCATTCACACCAGAATGCTACTTTGCGAGACCTGACCCCGAACGTTGCGCGCGATAGGCTGCCCTATAACACCGGCTCATTCGTGCGACAGTACGGTACGACGACGCGGAACATTTGGCGGCTGGCTTTTCCGGGTGGCGCCAAGTAGAGAAGACTTACCGTCACGCACACAACGGCCACCGCAACCTGGGTACTCGCGATTGAAGGCCGTGGTCAGCTTCTGTTACGCATAAGCGGGGAACGCACCTGGTGGCAACTCGCCTGATTGCTGATTTGTGCCTTAGAAAAATGTCTTGATGATCCACGTGGCGCCGCCGGCCACCAAGACATAGCGAAACAATTTTCCGACCGCGAACAGCAACATGCATAGCCAGAAATTAAAGCGCATCCAGCCGGCGGCCACACAAAGTGCATCGCCAAATAGCGGCACCCAGCTGAACAGCAGCGACCATACACCGTATTTCTTTACCCACTCGATGGCGCGCCCCTCGGCCTTGTTCGGGAAAAACCGCCCGAGCCAGTACGACGTGACGCCGCCCATGGTATTGCCGACCGTTGCAACCGCGACGGCGGTCCAGACGAGATCGGGAAACTTCGCCAGCAGGCCAATGAGGACAACTTCGGATGAACCAGGCAGCAGTGTTGCGGAGATGAAAGCAGATGCAAACAGACCCCAAAGGCCTGTTTCGGGCGAGAACTCGAACATTTGTGGTTTTTCTAAGCGCGCAGGGGACGACGCTCAGAGGGGGCCGAGCGCAGCAAGTTCCCCGTTCATTGCATGTTTCGGCGCATTTTAGTAAGTGTTTGGCGGTCGCAATTACTTGAATCCGGAGCGGGTTCAGCAACCACGCAAAGATTCGTGTTGTCGTAAATGACATGACGATGTGATACTTGGGCCAAGTGTCACTGCCTGCGCCGACTTGCCGGCTTGTCTTGGCAGAAGCCCGCTAGTTAATCAGGAGATGTCATGAAATACCTCATCGCCGCGCCCATCATGTTTGCCTTCATCTTTGCCACGAGCACTGCCGCATCTTCGGCGCCCGATGCGTGCGGTGTCGTGACGACGAGCGACGTCAACGCCGCTTTCGCCCCACGTTTGTTCGTCATCGACAATTCCGGCCCGGTCGCGGCCAAGCAATCATCAACGTTCGCACAAGTGTCGAATTGCACCTTTGTATCAAAAGGGGCGACGGTCAAGGATATGCTGACGGTGTCGGTATCCCTGCGCGTCGCATCGAGCGACGCAAACGGCGTGACGGCCAAGGTGATGAAGGAAGGTGTCGTCAAGCTCGGCGGCGCGCCGGTCGATGTTCCGGGTCTTGGCGACAGCGCGTACTGGTACAAGCTTGGTGGCGTTTCGCTTGTCGTACTCAAGGGCAAGCGGATCTTGCTGAGCGTTGGCACGTATGCACCCAAGCGCAGCGATCCCGAGGCCACCACGGACCTGAAAAAGATCGCCGGAGCGGCCTTGGCCAAGTTGTGACCGAATCAGAAGCCTCGGCGTAATTGGGTCGTTATTTGTTTTTGCATCGGAATTTGGCGCTCGCCGCCGACGGTTCCCCAGCACAAGACACTGTAGAACGCCAGTTGGCGCACCTTTCCAGGCCCTGGTCGCCGTATCGCGCAAATTCGGAGCGCGGGCCGCTTATTTGTTTAAACCAGTCATCACGGTTTAAATCCACTCATCCCAAATCGGTTTGAAACAGTATCGCGCTTGCATATTCTGCAATCTCTTTCACAAGGAGATTCCATGAAAACCACGTTTGACCTACAAACTGTACAAAATGCTTTGCAAACGATTATCCAAAGCACACTTCAATTTGTGATCCAGTTTGCGATTCGCACGACGATTCTGCTGGGCGCGGTTGCCGCTGTCTTTTTTTCGATTTCGTCGCTGGTGTTCGCCGCGCCCGCATCAATATTTGAATCATTCAACGTTGAAGTAACTGGCAAAGGCCAGCCGATAATCTTGATTCCCGGCCTGGCCTCATCGGGCGATGTATGGCAGAGCACCGTCAAACAATTCTGCAGCGGGGATGCGAAATACGAATGTCATGTACTAACACTGGCAGGCTTTGCCGGTGTTGCTCCTATCACGACACCATTGCTAACAACGGTCGAAAAAGAATTGGTGGCCTACGTGGACGATAAAAAACTCAATCGTCCGATCGTGATTGGCCACAGCTTGGGCGGATTTTTGGCGTTGCAACTTGGCATCAACCATGCCGATAAATTTAGCCGATTGATCATTGTTGACTCCCTGCCCGCGTTGGGCGCAGTCCAGATGCCGGACATCTCACCGGATCAATTGAAATCGATGGCAGCCAGAATGCGCGACGGCATGAAAAGCCAGGACGCGAAGCGTTTTGCAGAAGGCCAGCGCCGCTCTGTTGCATCGATGGTTACGGCGCCCGAAGACCTGGAACGCGTGCTTGGCTGGGGTTTTAAATCGGATAGCGCAACAGTGACGAATGCGATGCATGATTTACTCGCCACTGATTTACGCCAGGATATTGGGCGTATCAAAACACCCACGCTAGTGCTGGGTTCCTGGTATGCGTATAAAGATTTTGCCAAGCGCGCTGACATCGAAAACAATTTCAAATTGCAATATCAAAAAATGAACGGTGTCACGATTGAGCTTGCTGATACCGCCAAGCAC
>JAJAYN010000498.1 GCA_026786225.1 Burkholderiales bacterium
ATATTGGCCGTTCGATTGAGACCTATGGGGAGTTTTCCGAGTTCGAGGTGGACCTTTTCAGGCAGATTCTCAGTGTCGGCGATAACGTTGTGGAAGTCGGCTCCAACTACGGCACGCATACGCTCCCGCTTGCAAGAATTGTCGGTCCAGGTGGCTTTGTTCACGCTGTTGAAGCGCAACGAATCGTGAGCCAGGCACTGTGTGCAACCATTTCACTCAACAACCTGGAAAATGTTGCCTGCTACCAGGTCGCCGCCGCGGCAGCAACGGGACATTTTTTTATTCCGCAGTTTTCGTATGCCCTGGAACAAAACTACGGCGGGATGGAGATTGACCGGGAGGCCAGTGGCGAACGGGTAAGCGCGGTCAAGTTGGATGATCTGATCACGGTTTCCACGCTTCGATTGATCAAAATAGACGCCGAAGGCATGGAGCAACAAGTGCTCGCAGGAGCTGTCCGGCTTATCGATCAGCACCGGCCTTTGCTGTATGTTGAAAATGATCGTGCCGCCAAGTCACCCGCGCTCATCCGCGCCATTGCGGGCCTTGGCTACCGGCTGTACTGGCACATTCCACCTATGTTCAATCCGAATAACTTCGCAGGGAACCCGGAGAATATATTTGGCGGAACGTGTTCAATCAATATGCTTTGCCTCCCTCGCGAAGCACACTTTGCCATGGATGAATTTGTAGAAATCCTCGACTACGACGCGCACCCGCTCCTGTCGGCATTGCGGCCTGACGAGAAAACAGGCTGACGCCAGGACTATTCCGCCAAACGCGCTTTGACAATTGCTGAAAGCTTGCCCATATCGGCGCGTCCAGCAACCTTTGGACGCAGAGCATTCATCACCTTGCCCATATCCTTGGCGGAAATTGCGCCGGTCTCTGCGATTACACCATTGAGAATTGCTGCCACCTCGGCTTCATTCAGTTGCTGCGGCATGTATGCTGACAACACGCTTACTTCGAACTCCTCCTTTTCAGCCAGATCGAGCCTGTTGCCCGCAGTAAATTGTTCGATCGAGTCCTTGCGCTGCTTGAGCATCTTTTCGATGATGGACAAAACCAGATCATCCGTAATCTCGACACGTTCATCGACTTCTCTTTGCTTCAAAGCCGCCTGCAAAAGACGAATGGCGGCGAGCTTTTCGCCCTCGCGCGCCTTCATTGCTCTTTTCATGTCTTCACTAATTTTTTCACGCAGTGTCATTTCGCATCTCCATAAATAAAAAAGGCAGGCGACGTATGTCACCTGCCTCAATAAATTCAATCGCTTTTGTTGCTCAATACAGTTTTGGCGGCAGCATCTGGCTGCGCAGGCGTTTGAAGCGGCGCTTCACGGCAGCCGCGTGTTTGCGCTTGCGTTCGGCGGTGGGCTTCTCGTAAAACTCACGGGCACGCAGCTCGGTGAGCAAACCGGTTTTCTCAATTGCACGTTTGAAGCGGCGCAGCGCGACGTCAAACGGTTCGTTCTCTTTCAATCGGACTAACATGCAAAATACCTTTCTAGCTTTCTAGTTATGCCCAACCAATTTCGCTTGACTGCGAATTGAGGGTCTGAAGTTGTGATGCTGACTGCTTGCATTCCACGACATGTTTCCGCAGAAAGCCCAATATAATAACGACTTACGGCGATTTTGCCAAGCCCCACTTTCCTGCAACGACCATATCTTGCTGATCCTCGGCATCGAGTCTTCCTGCGATGAAACCGGCGTCGCGCTCTACGACAGCGCTACCCGGCAACTGACCCACCGCCTGCACTCACAGGTTGAGATGCATGCCGCCTATGGTGGCGTTGTTCCAGAACTGGCATCGCGGGACCATATTCGCCGGTTAATCCCACTGATTGAAGCCGTCATAAATGAGAGCCCGCGCTCACTTCATGAAATTGATGCGATCGCTGTAACCCAGGGCCCCGGCCTCGGCGGAGCTTTGCTGGTTGGAGCGAGCGTCGCCGCCGGCTTGGGCGCTGCGCTGGGGAAGCCGGTTATTGGCATACATCACCTTGAAGGGCATTTGCTCTCACCGCTACTTTCCGAACCACGGCCAGATTTTCCGTTTGTCGCGCTGCTCGTTTCAGGAGGACATACGCAGTTGATGGCTGTTGAAGGCATTGGTCGTTATAAGCTTCTGGGCGAAACGGTCGACGATGCTGCAGGGGAGGCATTCGACAAAACCGCCTCTTTGCTGGGATTGAGTTATCCCGGCGGCCCGGCGTTGAGCAAGCTTGCCGAAAACGGCAATCCCGCGCGCTTTAAGCTGCCGCGCCCAATGATTGGCAGTGGCGACCTTGACTTCAGCTTCAGCGGCTTGAAGACTGCCGCGTTAACGCTCACTCGTAAACTGGAAGCCGCAAGCGCGCTCGATTCACAATCCCGCGCTGATATCGCGGTTGCATTCCAGTCGGCGATCGTAGAAGTGCTGGTAACGAAGTCCCTGAGCGCGTTGACGTCAAGCGGGATGACGCAACTGGTCGTCGCAGGCGGCGTGGGCGCAAATAAATCACTTCGAGAAAGACTCACGCAGGAGGCCGCGCGGCGTGGCGCGAGCGTCTGCTACCCACCGATGGAACTCTGCACCGACAATGGAGCGATGATCGCATTTGCAGCCGCAATGCGTCTTAGCGAGCACCCTACCCTGCTCGAAAATTCGGACACGTCTTTTAACATCAAGCCGCGTTGGCCCCTTGAGGAGGTATCCAGCACCTGACTGCACCGGCCAAATTATTTGGGTGCGCTCTGGCGGGCACTTCGCTCTGCATTCTCCAATTTTTCCTCAGCCTTTTTTACTGCAGCTTCGAGTGCGGCAATACGTTCGTAGTATTCAGGCTTGCGAAGCACCGCGTTTGAGCCCGTCGGCTGCCCGTCCTTGCCGCGACCGACAACGATCTGCCTCTCCTCCGTAGAAGGCTCCTGGCCAGATTCCAACGATTTTTTTGCCCGCTCCAATTCTTCACGAGCCATATCGACATTCTTGCGATAACTTTCCCGCACCGCTTCGCGCGCCGACACTCGAGCACCAACAGTAGCGCTGTTTTGCGTTGCGCCATTCAAAGTATTCTTGGACGCAGGAATCACCGTGCCGGTGGTGTCTGCAGGGACGCGCTCGGCTTTCTCGCCTAACGCCGGCGCTTTATCCGAATAGGTTACTTTGCCGTTTTTGTCGGTGTATTTCCACAGTTCCTGTGCATTGGCATAAATTGCGAAGCTGCCAACGCAAGCCAATGACACGACACGCAAATATTTTTCAAGTTGTGATTTCATCGCTCGTCTCCGTTACCGCCGTGCCCGCCCGCTGGGCACAAACCGCGCAATGTGCATCGCGGCGAAATTTGACCGTTTGCCAACTGAGTGATCGCGCATCCAGCATTAACAAGCGCCCTGTGAGGGATTCACCGAAGTCAGACAACAGCCGAATCGCTTCTGCCGCCTGCATCGTACCGATAATTCCAACAAGCGGTGCGAACACGCCCATTGCCGCACAGCGCTCCTCCTCAACACCTAACTGATCAGGAAACAGGCAGTGATAGCACGGACTGTCCACACGCCGGAAATCAAAACTTGTTAGCTGACCGTCAAATCGTATCCCGGCCCCGGAAACCAGCGGCCTCCTGTATTTCACGCATGCACGATTAATTGCATGGCGCGTTGCAAAGTTGTCTGAGCAATCAAGGACGATATCTGCACTTCGGACCGCAACTTCCAGCGTCTTTCCGGCGATTCTCTCGCCGATTGCATCGATCAAAATAGTCGAATTGATGGCTCGCAACTGGCGCTGTGCCGACAAGGCTTTATTCATGCCGACGGTGTCCTCCCGGTGGACAATTTGCCGTTGCAAATTCGTCAGATCTACCACGTCGCCATCAGCAATCGAAATGCGCCCTACACCTGCGGACGCAAGATACATCAACGCCGCCGAGCCCAGCCCTCCTGCGCCAACCACCAGTGCGTGCGATCTGCCAAGGCGCTGTTGAGCCTCAACGCCAAACTCATTGAGCAGGATGTGGCGACTGTATCGAAGCAGTGCATGATCGTCCATGATGTTTTCAAGCCGATGTTACTGGCTCGGCAGTCGTCCTCTCGCGCAGATCGTGGGGGTGCCTTTATTGCAGGCCTTTGCGGGCTTTCTCGGCGCTTTCAGCCTTATCGAGTTTAGGACGCGAGGGTGCGAAGGCATTACCGACACTAGCCACCAATGCACGAGGATTTGCAGCGACCGGAAGACCCTTCAACTGGTTCATCGCCTGTTGCAAAACAAAATCGACCGGCTTTCCATCCACGCCGTTCAAAGGCTTGTATTCCACTGGCTTTTCGTCAAGCTTGCCATCAATCGTTGCGACATTTGTGTCGTCAGCGCCCACTACTTTCCCATCTTTGCCGGGCAAGCCGCTCGTGGGGGAGGCTTTAATCTTGCCATCCTTATCTTTCTTCCCAGGTGGCAATGCGGGCGGTTCAGTCTTGGATTCAATTTTGACCTTCAACACGTCTGCGGCCTTTTTCTCGTCGTCACCTACCAAATGCCGGTCAAGGTCAGCTTCCCGCATCGCCAGCCGCTGCGAACCGTCATCGACGTTCACGTCCGGAACAATCCCCTTGGCCTGTATTGAGCGGCCATTCGGTGTGTAATAGCGTGCAGTAGTCAGCTTGATCGCGCTATTGTTGCCCAGCGGCAGAATTGTCTGAACCGATCCTTTGCCAAATGTTTGCGAACCCATAATGGTGGCGCGCTTGTGATCCTGCAATGCGCCAGCAACGATTTCAGAGGCCGAGGCAGTACCGTTATTGACGAGTACCACCATCGGCACGTTCTTGATAGAAGGGGGCAATTTGGCGAGGTAGTCTTCGCGGTTCGCGCTGCGCAAGTAATTCTCCTTGCGAGCGTGCAAGCGCATTTTTGCGTCCTCAACACGGCCGTCAGTGTAGACAACCAGTGCGTCCTTGGGCAGGAATGCTGCCGAGACCGCAACTGACGCATTCAGCAAACCGCCTGGATCATTGCGCAGATCGAGCACCAACCCTTTCAACGCGCCGCCGTTCTGCTTGTAGGCATCAATAATCGCGCGCGTCATCTTTTCGCCAGTGTTTTCTTCGAACTGCGTTAGGCGGATGACCGCGTAGCCGGGCTCGATCAAACGTGAGCGGACACTCTGAATTTCGATAATCGCGCGTTTGACATTGAACACCAACTCCTTGGGCTCGCCACGGCGCAGCACGGTAAGCTTGGCTTCGGTTCCCGCTTCACCACGCATGCGTTTGACCGCCTCGGTGAGCGAAATACCTCGAAGGCTGGTTTCATCGACCTTGATGATGAAGTCACCCGCCTTGATGCCCGCACGAAATGCCGGCGTATCGTCAATTGGTGAAATCACGCGAACGAAACCATCCTCGGCGCCCACCTCAATGCCGAGCCCGCCAAACTTGCCGGTCGTGGTGGTTTGCATTTCCTTGAATGCGTCTGCGTCCAGAAATGCTGAATGCGGATCGAGCCCAGTCAACATCCCGTTGATCGCCTCTTTGATCAAGCGTTTGTCATCCACGTCTTCGACGTAATCACTCTTGATGCGCCCGAACACCTCCGAAAGCATGCGCACTTCTTCAATTGGCAGATTGAGCATCGTGCTTTGCCGCTCGGCCACCGCAGAAAAATTGAGGCTCAACATGACACCCGCGATAGCTCCGATACCCACCAATCCAGCCGCTTTCATTTTGCGGCTCAACGTATTGCCGGGAACGTTTTCTGAAGCTTTGTTCATGCCATCCTCACAATTGATGTCTCATTGCTCAAACTCTGATCATCGCGCGACCCATGTCATGGGATCGAAGGCCTTGCCTTCATAGCGCAATTCAAAATATACACCCGATTCTAATGCCCCGCCGGTCGATCCGACAGACGCAACCGTCTCGCCGCTTTGCGCGCGCTCACCGATCTGCTTCAACAGGCTTTCGTTATTACCGTAAAGACTCATATAGCCCCCGCCGTGGTCAACGATGAGCAAGTTTCCAAATCCTCGCAACCAGTCTGCATAAACGACACGCCCATCGGCAACGGCCTTCACCGACTGTCCCGCTTCAGCGCGAATGAACAGACCTTTCCAAGTCACGCCGCCGTCTTCTCTTGGGCTGCCGAAGCGCCCCTTAAGTTCCCCTCTCGCGGGTAATTTCAATTTGCCCCTCAGGGTTTGAAAGGCGCGCCCGACAAACGAGTCGTCCGCTTCCACTTCTACGGTCGGGCCCTTTTGCTGGATGCGGTCAGCCCTGCGTTCTCGACGGTCCTCGCGGTCCTTTGCGAGCGCTTTTGCCAATTGTTCGATCAACTTTGTCAGGCGGTCCTCGTCGCGCTTCAGTCGACCAATTTCACGACGGTTTTTGGTGATGTCAGCTTTAATCTTGGTAAAAACCTTTTGACGCGCCATGCGCTCGCCCTGCAACAACGCGCGCGCCTTCTTTTGTGCGTCCGCGTTCATGGTCAACTCGTCGCGCTTGTTACGCGCACTGACCTCAAGCACAGCCAACTCAGCCAGGCTCTGCTTCAAACCTGCAATCATTGAAGCTCTGGCGTTGGACAAATAGCCAAAATAGTGTACTTGCCGCTCTACCTCAGAAACGTCCCGCCCATCCAGCATAAGGCGCAGCGCGTCTGTACTTCCATACATGTATTGGTGACGAATCGTGCGGTCCAGCAACGCTTGCTGGCGTGTTGCATCAGCGCGTCCCGCGTCAATCTTTTTTTTCAGATCTGCGAGACTTTGCGAAATCTTGCCTTGTTCACGCCCAAGAACAAGCAGTCCGTGATTAACCTCGCTAATGACTTTTTCCGACGTGCGCAGCGCATCTGCGACTTCACCCCGCGACTCCTCACTCTTGGCGAGATCGCGCTGAAGGGTTTCAATCCGGTCGCGAAGCAAATTGAGTTCGGTTTTTTGATCCGCGCCGCACAAGGCGCAATGCGACGCAAGCAGCAACGCCACCACAAAAAAGCCTGTTCGCCTCACGTCTTTTTCACCGGACAATTGCCTGTGCTTAGGCTCCCGCCTTGCCCTGATTGGCTACCGCCGCCTGTGACTTGGCAATTTCACCCTGGTCGCCCAGATAGTAATTGCGTATGGGCTTGAGGTCATCGGTCAATTCATAAACTAATGGAACCGCCGTAGGTATATTGAGACCAACGATGTCATCGTTATTCACATGATCAAGATGTTTTATGAGTGCACGCAGACTATTGCCGTGCGCCGCGACAATAACGCTTTTGCCCGCGCGCACCTGCGGTGCAATCTCCATTTGCCAATAAGGAACAACGCGGTTGACCGTGTCTTTGAGGCACTCCGTCAGCGGCAACTCTTCTGGCAACAGCATTGCGTAGCGTGGATCGTGCGCAGGATTGCGCTCGTCATCGGGGGTCAGCGATGGGGGCGGTACGTCGTAGCTACGACGCCACAGCAGCACCTGCTGATCGCCGAATTTGGTCGCCGTTTCTGCCTTGTTCAATCCTTGCAAAGCGCCATAGTGCCTCTCGTTCAGGCGCCAGTGCTTGATTACTGGCACCCAGCGACGATCTATTTCCTCTTGCACCAGCCACAAGGTACGTATCGCCCTGGTTAGCAATGACGTATAGGCCAGGTCAAAATCGATTCCCGCTTCCCGAAGCAGGTTCCCTGCACGCCGCGCGTCAGCAACACCTTTCTCGGTCAAATCAACGTCTTTCCAGCCAGTGAATCGATTTTCCAGGTTCCAGGTGCTTTCGCCATGACGCATTAGTACGAGTTTTTTCATTGGGACAATCTCGGTAAGGTCTTGTTTTTCCCGTCCGCGTCTACAATTACACGAAAGGAAGAATTTGCCGCGCAAACGAGGATTTTATTGCGGCATGTTGGTAAAATATCAGGTTTTCGCGCTCGTCCAAATGCTCATTCAGGCGAATCGTCGAAATACTTCTTGAATTGCCTAATTTATGACCGAGTTTATTTCACAAAATATCATGCTGGTTCTGCTGTTCATCGTCAGCGGCGGCATGCTGCTATGGCCGACGCTGTCTAAATTGACTGGCGGCTCCAGAGAAATTGGCACGCTCGAAACCACGCGCTTGATGAATAGCGGCAATGCGCTCGTGCTCGATATCCGCGCGACAACTGAGTTTGGCGGCGGACGTATCCCGAAATCCAAGAACATCCCGCTGGCGGAAATCGATAAGCGTATCGACGAAATCGCAAAATTCAAAGATAAACCCGTGGTCGTGACGTGCGGCACAACCACCCGCGCTGGCGCTGCCATGCGCGTGTTGAAGCAACACGGGTTCGCGGACGTGTATCAACTCCAGGGTGGCTTTGGTGCTTGGCAACAAGCCAGCCTGCCCGTCGAGAA
>JAJAYN010000499.1 GCA_026786225.1 Burkholderiales bacterium
AGGAAGAAAATGATACACGCGAGTGCAATGATGATTAGCGCATTTCGGATCGCAGGGGCGCCAAATGCGGAACCACCTTCCGCTGCGGCAGTTGCGTTTTTAGTCGGCGGGGCGCGTTTGAAAATCGGATTTTTCATGGCAGAGTGCGGTGCGGTGGAAAAAATAAATGAAATAATTACCAATTAGCTTAATACGACTGCCAGGCATGTGGCTAGGCGTAGAGACCCTTCATCCTAGTGGAGTTTTTTTTAACGTGTCGTAGGACAACGCCTCTCAATGATCGGGAGTTTGACGAATTTACCGGTTAGCGTGCAAGGGCATGATGTCGTGTCTCTAGATCGCGAATACGGGGAACAACGGATGAAACTCTAATACCCGCGCTGATCGCAGGCGATAAATGGCTGAATAGCCGCGCCAGTATTGGTGTTTTGACACCTCATCGATTGTGATTGCGCAGCGCCAGTGGAATCAGGCTACGCTCCGCGGCGCTGAATGCACCCTCTATCAATAGCGCCAGTACCGCAACCGGGATGGCGCCTGCCAATAGCGTCGCGTTGTCGTTTAACGCCAAGCCGGTTACGATGCGCTCGCCGAAACCACCCGCACCGATGAAAGCTGCAATCGTCGCGGTGCCCACGTTGATCACAGCGGAGGTCTTGATGCCCGCCAATATCGTTGTACGTGCCAGCGGTAATTCAATGAGTCGCAGGATCATTGGCGGCGTCATCCCAAGCGATGCAGCTGCCTGCTTCATTCCTCGCGGTATCTGCGTCAATCCGGCATGCGTGTTGCGTACGATGGGCAGTAATGCATACAGCGCCAATGCAATGAACGCCGGTACGATGCCGATTCTTCCGGTGATGGGAATGAGAATGGCCAGTAGCGCGAGTGATGGAATGGTCTGAAAGACACCGGTCAAACCGAGAATAATCGCTTCGGCGGCACGATGTCGTGCCGCGAGAATGCCAAGAGGCACACCGACCATTACGCTCGCGGCGAGTGAAAGAAAAACCAGCGCCAGATGCTCCATAGCAAGGCGCGCGAAGTCTGCACCGAATAGTTTGGTCCAGAAACTGCTGGGCACCGCAGCACTTGCTCTAGCCTTTTCGTCAGGGCCTGGCATCACGATTGTTTGGCCTGCCCTCGGCGGTGAGCCTTTCAGAAATTCACTCGCTACGCTGGCAAAGGACTGTTGCTCCAGCTCGGCGGCGGCGTTCATTTGGCGCATCGCAACATCGCCGATACTGCCCTCAAGCCCGCTCAATGCCGCCCAGGTTTTTGGAAGTCGAGTCTGCAGGTCGGCCTTATGCAAAAGCACCGCGTCGTAGCGGGGGAAATATTGTGCATCGTCGATCAGTACCGTCATCTTATATTTACCGATTTTGGCATCGGTCGAATAAATGTCGATGACGTCCACCTCGCCTTGCGCAATCGCTTCGTAGGCGAGGCCGTGATCGAGTCCACGCGGCGTCGCGAAGGGCAGAGCGTAGATTTTCTTGAGTCCGGGCCAGCCGTCGACACGACCAATGAATTCCTGCGAGAGCCCCAATCGCAACTGCGGATGCGCCTTGAGATCCGAGAGGCGGATGATACGTCGCGCATTGGCAACGGCAGAAGGCATCGCCAGCGCGTACGTATTGTTGAAACCCAACGGCACCGAAACGGCAAGCCCCATCGCCGCGAGTTTTGCGTTGAGCTCTGCCATTGGCGGCACGACATCGAGTTTGAGGATTTCCCTGGCAATGGTGCCGGTGTATTCGGGATAGATATCGATACTGCCGGCCTTAAGCGCACTCAATACGATCGCTGTGTTGCCGAGGCCTTGCCGGTGGGTTACCTCGGCTTCGCCAGCGGTTTCTGCCGTCTGTTTAACAATTTCGGCGAGGATGTAAGATTCAGTGAAGCGCTTTGAACCGACGTTCACGGTCGCGCCATACGCGCTCGTCGCGAAGACAAAGACGATCATGCCCGCCGCACTGCCGCACAATAAATTCATTTTTTTCCAACGTCCTTGCGCAATTTACGCGTCCAGACGCTAGTGTAGCCTGTGCTAGCTGACGACGAAGCTCACTTCGGTTGCCTCAAGGCGACCCGCATTCACTTGGGCTTTGATACGCACCGCACGGCCATTGACGAGGTTGGCTGCTGACCCACCGACGAACGTGGCAGCCGAGGCGTTGATCGTTTCACCGCGCACAGTAAAGTTGGCGCTGGATACAAAGTTGGCAATATCACCCTGAACGACATATTGAATGCGCTCGCCGACATTGATTCGCCGAAAATCGCTTGCGACCAATACACCTGCAGTTTTCTGCCCCTTGACCTGTATGCGCGCGCCAATGGTGGCATTGGCCGCATTGGCTGTCGTGGTTTCGACATCGGTGTCGCTCAACCGGAATCGTCCGTTGGTGCCGACGCTTTGCACGACGCCATCGAGCACGATGATGGTGTTGTCATTGCGTACAACCGGAATTCCCGTGACGACCTGGCTCGCGGCCATGGTGTTGGCACTGGAAGAATAATTACCCAATGCGCGCACGCGCGTGTTTTCTACAATCGATGACGTGCCCTGTAGCACACCGCTTGGCGTCGTAACGCTGAACAAATTCGCTGTGGAAACGGCAACACCCTGGACCGTGAATTGGAACGCCGACACATTGGTTGCCGTGCCGACCAACTCGACCGGTGCGCCAGCAACGGTGGGAAGTGAAATCAAGCGTGTCGCAAGCACTGTCTTGCTCTCAGGCATCGGCAGGCCGTAGACCTCAACGCGTGCACCTGCATTGAGGTTTGCCAGCGAACTGAGGCCCTCAAAGACCGTGTTCTGGTCAATATGAACGGTAAGTGGTGGGACCAATATGCGCTGGTTGGCGATATCCACCGCGCTCACAGGCCCGACGATCGCGCTCTCGATGATGATATTGGTGGCAGTGCCGGCGGTAGTGCTGGTGGAGCTGGCTGGAATCGATCCGGCCACCTCGGCCACCATGCCAAGCTTCAGCGTGTTGAAAGACTGGCCCGCGAGTGTGTTGATGAAAATTGCCGACGCGCGATCATCCAGGCCGGTGGCCCCAATCGCAGCGATACCAACAGCCGATAGCGGGCCGGCTGCGGTAAGTGTGGTCGCGGGTGGTGTAGGGTCGCCGGTACCGCCAAAACCGGTCTTCGTATCTGCGCCACCGCCGCCACCGCAGGCACCAAGCAATGCCATGCCCGCAACCAGGGCGAGCGTCATGGCGAAGTCACTGATCGGGAAACTCTTGCGTTTGTTCTTCATTTACTCTTCCTTCGATTTCTCTGAGTAGAAATACATTCCAACACGCATACGCGTCCTGGCAACTCTACTGTGTTTGGCGTCGTCATCTTCAAGGGCGATGGCTTTTTCAATTACGGTGTTGAACGTTTTTTGCCACTCCTCGCGCATCAGCGTGTGCAGCGTCGCGGCCGAGGCTTCGGATAGTTCATCGGAAAATACGCTTTGCTCGAGGAACTTGGACGAGGGCTCGATAATATTTGTCACTGCTGCCGCCATGTGGTCTTCAATGTTCTCACTGAGGCGCGCAAGCTTGTCATCAAGATCGGCAGGGGAAAAAAAGCCGGATGGTATCAGGCGCACCGCCTCTGCCTCGAGTTCAACGATGCCGAGACGTGTCATTTCATCGATCACCGCTGCCGGCCGGTGATCAGTCGTTACCGCGCGCACCAAATCATCGAAGGAAAGCACGTTGGTTGTGGTGCGGCGCGGCAGGACTTTAGGCTTACCGTCGCGATCACGCCAGCGACGATTTGTGCGCCACATTGCTGCGACCGCTGTTGCATAGGACGCCATTGGCGGGCGCTCCTTTTCCGGCTCAGCGCTGGTAAGGCGGCGAATTTCCTTGCGGTTGAGTCCCGTGAGTAGCGATAGCTTCGTGCCGCTTGCCGCGTCCTTTTCAACAAAGTGCTCGTTCGCCGATCGCACATAGGCACGCTTCAACACCTCACTGGCCATTTGGAAAGTCACGCCCTTGGCAATCATCAGGCGAACCAGGGGCACAAGCACACGTACGAGCGTGTCAAGTAGCTTGTTCGACTGGCCGTCTTCGGTTGCCGCGCTATTCATCCATCAGCTATTCAAATGCGTGCATGCATTGTGGGAAAGACTCACTCCGATAGGACGGTGCCACAAGAAGAAGCTGGCCGCATTCCCGGTAAACCCCTTGTTTTGCAATCTTTTAAATCTGTTTACAAAAGGACTTGCTTTTTGTTTTGATTGCGGGAATAATTCCCGCATCAGTATGTTATTCGAATTCCCG
>JAJAYN010000500.1 GCA_026786225.1 Burkholderiales bacterium
GGATACGCTAATCGTTGGCTCTTCTGCCGCTGATTCCGGTATCTCGCCATCGCAACTTTCCGGCTCGGCATTCAACTTGGCAAATGCCGGCCAGACGCCTTATTACGATGACAAATTGGTGACCAAAGCAATTGAGCAGCTACCGAAGCTTAGACGGGTAATTATTGCGATTACCTACATCTCGTTTGAGTATCAGATTCACGACAGCCCCGAATCGTGGCGACAATATCTCTACCATCAGGTTTGGGGCATCTCTCCGCAGGGAGAAATAGATCGCATGGACATTAGGATGTGGAGTCGCGCCGCGTTCTTGTTGCCACAACTGCTCAAGAGTCTGGTGCATAAGAGTTTCGCCAACCTCGCACCAAACGTTGATGTTCGTGGCTTTTCTGTGATTCACGGCGAGCGGGACACACCTGACTTGGGCCAGAAGGCGGCGCAGGTGAGGCTTGCGGTTCATCATGGATTGATGAAAACCGAACACGCGCCCGCAAACATCGCGTCTCTAGAGCACCTGCTGTCCATACTGCAGCAACAAAATGTACAAGTGGTCGTGGTTGCCATGCCCGTATGGCATACCTATGCGGATGCGATGCGCCCTTTAGCCTGGGCAAAAACGGAGTCGACTTTGGAACGGATGACAAAACAGTACGGAGCGCGCTATCTTTCATTTTTGTCTCAGTCGCGTCTTGAATCACGCGATTTCCTTAACCTAGACCACCTCAACGAGAGGGGTGCGATCCGTTTCACGCAAATGTTGAATGCCGCGCTGGAAAGTCCGCGACAGGAATAATCACCCTGCCGCAGCCTGCCTTCGAAAGCCTCAATGAGTTCGACGTTGGGCGTCGTCATATTGTCTGTTGTCGCTGAAAATACTTGGACCAGCGTCGCGCCACAGTGTTTCGTATCGTTCGGGTGACGTAAGTATTTGTGCGTTGGATGCGGCGCGATGCGAACGCCCGCTTTTTTTCTAAAGATCAATCAAATGTCACTTTACGTCATGGTTGTGCAAGTTCAGCTATTGGCTATTGGCTTTTGCCAGTAGAAGCATTTCGAATCAACTTCAATTAGTGGCGCGTCTATTTGGTTAGATGCGCGATATTGATCCACTGCCTGCCTGCAATAAGTCCATTCATCCTCACCATAATCATCAATGATGATGAACCCCCCGGGTGATAATTTCGGGTAAAGATTGACCAGTCCCTCCATAGTGGACTCGAAATAATCCCCATCGAGTCGAATAATCGCGAGGCGTTGAATGGGTGCTATTGGAAGCGTATCCTTGAACCAGCCCTTGATGAAATGCACACGATCATCCAACAGATGGAATTTACTGAAGTTTTCCTTCACTTGATCGAGGCTGCAGGAAAAATGATCAAATGATTTGGTCATCACCGGTCCGGCATGTGCCGCTGCCTCAAGCGGATATTTTTCGGCGTCCGGTACGGGTAGACCTTCGAACGAATCCGCGACCCAAACACAACGCTCGGTCTCGCCACAAGCCTCGAGAACTGCGCGCATAAAAATTGTCAGGCCACCACGCCAAACGCCAGCCTCAATAAAGTCACCAGCTATTTTCCGATCGATCACGTCGACAACGCACTGTTGCAGGTTATTCATGCGCGCAAGCGGTACCATCGTCAACGCGTTGCCGTTAATGTAATGTTGGGTAAAGCGATGGATAAATAATGGCCCATCGTCGAGTACTGGCTCGTTGGAATCCAGAGTGTTTGTAAGTACCGCCTTAAGGAGCTCCAAATACAAATCCTGCACATTACCAGTCATGAATCGCCCTTTGGCCTAACGGAATCGTCAGCTGATTGTATTGCCGCACAAATGTAGAGTGGAAGTCATTTTCACTTTTTTGGAAATTGAATAAAATTCCAGGTTTTTGCAGCTGCATGCTTACTTCCAGATCCCAACCTACCCGATAAATTTTAACTTTATAGCGTCGAGCCGACCGCGCTCCAACGGGATTTTTGCTGCGGCCAATGCTGGTAGTGTTTGTCACTGCACTGAGCATCACGTTGACTCTACGTTTCCTGCGTGAGCAATTTAGTGCGCATACAATCAATGGAGAGTACGAAAAAATAACGCAAAAAATAGACAAACTCCAGCACTTGCTCGCCTTCTGGCGGCATTTTGCCCGAAACGGCAAGCTGGATGCGGACTTTGACTTTTAATTCTTCTTCAAACTGATTACCAGCACGCCGATCAGCACCAGCGCCGCGCCGGCGAGCTGCAATGCCGTGATCGGCTCGCCCAAAAAAATCGCGCCCATGAAAATCGTCGAGATCGGGCCGATCGAGCTGATCATCGCCGTGTTCGATGAACCGATGCGTCGCATCCCTACCGCGAGCATGATGACCGGCAGCACGGTGGAAATGATCGCCATCCAGCCAGACAGCCAATAAACGCGCGGCGTTTGTGTCATCAGTACGGAGATTGGATGCACCACGAAAAAATGCAGCGCGATGGCGACGGTTGAAACAATCGACGCATACGCTGCGAACCGAATGCCCCCAATGCGCTTCACCATTTCCCCGCCGCCAACGAGATAACCCGCGTAGAGCACGGCAGACAGCAGCACCAGCGCACCACCGGTCAAGACTTTTTCAGGATTGAATTGCAGATCGTGCACAAACACCAGCGCGATGCCCGCATAGCTCATCGCCAGCGCAAAGACATCACGCTTACGGATACGGTAACGCAGTGCAACCGCCGAGATCAGCACCACCAGCGTTGGGTTCAAAAACAGAATCAATCGTTCGAGCGCCGCGCTGATGTATTGCAGCCCCCAGAAATCGAACAGGCTCGCCAAGTAGTAGCCCATCAAACCGAGCACCACCACGGCGCGCCAATCGCGCTTGGATAATGACGGCTGTCCACGTGCCGACCACCAGGCGATGGCTGCAAAGAAAGGCAATGCAAAAGCCATGCGCAGCATCAGCAGCGTGATCGGGTCCACTGCATTCTTGAGCACCTTCGGGTCGTCGTATGCGAGCTTGACGAAAATCGCCTTGGCCAAAAAACGCAATTGCCGCGGCCAGCACAAGTATCACGCCTGTCGAATCAATTTTGCCGGGATTTTGCATCGCCCGATATTAACCCGGCCCTCCCGATAATTTCGACGCCAGCACGGTCGCGGTGCCGTATCCGCGTCAGCGCTTAAAAACTCTCTGAAATTGGCCGATTGCCGATTGAAACGCTATAATTCCGCCTTCGACTTGGCAGCAAAGCCGCAGCGGGAGAGGTGGTAGAGTGGTCGATTGCACCGGACTCGAAATCCGGCGTACTGTTATGCAGTACCGTGGGTTCGAATCCCACCCTCTCCGCCAAAAAAGCGTTCCAGGAAGTCTGCAGAAATCCCGTTTTGCCTCTGTATGCCCCGTAAATCGGGGCTTTTTTATTTCTTGCGGTGCGCACCTTACCAGTTAAGACGTGGACACATTGATCAAACTGGCTGGCGCGGCGACAGAATTGCAAAGACTCACTGAAATTGTTAAGACACAAGCACTGGCGAGCGTTTCGGAGCATTTACGACCTGAAAGGCCCGCCAGTGCTGGTGTTTGTCGTTTTGTTGCGGAATTTACGACCTTACGATGCTTCGATAGACGTCATGGAAGAGCGCAACTCGCCACGCCGTCAATCCTGAAGGAAATCGATGATGGGCACCAAGGCACGCGCCTTTGTAGCCTGATCGACGCTATTGATGATGACGTACGCCGTCAATGCGGCGCTGGCAAAGTTCGCATTACCTGCCTGCGTGGCCGTGACGATGCAAGGCCCCGCGCCGACGATGGTGAGTTGATTGCCGGCGACGGCGCAGACGCTCGCCGCACTGCTGGTGCTGAAGGTGAACGATGTCAGTCCGCTCGATGACGTCGCCGTCAGGGTGATGGGTGCTACGCCGAGTAC
>JAJAYN010000501.1 GCA_026786225.1 Burkholderiales bacterium
CATCAACGATGAGCCGATCAACACTGAAAAGCTTGATTCACAGACGCGGGTAGATGATCGGCTTGCGTTTCAGAGTTACGAGGTCATTCGGGAAAAATTGGGCGATAAGCCACACATTTCCTTCCTTGATCCAAGAACGCCAGGGGTAAGATTGGGCGGGGTCGGTGAGTTCCCAAATCGCAGTAATTGCGCATACAATGACGACCAAATGACGTGTACGGTGCCTGCCGGTCATTACTTCATGATGGGCGACAACCGGGACAATAGTGAAGACAGCAGATACTGGGGATTCGTGCCGGAAGATAATATCGTCGGAAAAGCTGTACTGGTCTGGATGAATTTTGGTGCCATGAAACGTATTGGCACGTCCATTGAGTGAATATTGATTTCGGCCGCGAGGAACGCATGAAAATACTGACAAGAAGTCTTCGACAACAGCGTGGCATTGGTTTCATCGGACTTGTCTTTATATTTGCGGTGGCTGCAGTAATCCTGCTTCTTGGCTTGAAATTAGTGCCCGTTTATCTTGAACTGTTTTCGGTCAAGAAAGTCATGGCGGCGATGGCGCAAGGTGAAGAGGTGAGAAGTGGTACGGTTACCGACATCAGGAAAAGTTTTGATCGGCGTGCCGTGATTGACAATATTCAGGCCGTCACCGCAGCAGATTTGGAAATTACTAAAGATGGAGGGGAAACGGTTGTTGTTGCAACCTGGCAGCACAAGGTCGCGTTGTTTACCGGGTACACCCTCCTCGTAGATTTTAGCGTGAGCACCAAGGACGGCTAGTTGCCAATCCACGCACATGACGCTGAGCGAGCTAGAGCAAAGGCTCGGGCACAAATTTACCAAGACTCTGCTTCTTGAGCAGGCGTTGACTCACCGAAGTTTCGGGCCGATCCACAATGAGCGCCTTGAGTTTCTAGGTGACAGCGTACTTAACTGTTGTATTGCATGCCTTATTTTCGAACAGTTTCCTGCAATGCAGGAAGGACAACTGAGTCGATTACGTGCAAATCTGGTCAACCAGACGATTCTTGCTGAAATCGCACTGGGACTTGAGCTTAACAACTTGCTTAAGCTTGGTGACGGCGAAATCAAAACTGGGGGCCAGCATCGCCCTTCAATTCTCGGTGATACCTTTGAGGCAATTCTCGGAGCGATACTCCTTGATGCTAATTTCGTCACGGCGTCAAACGTTGTGCGGCGGTTGTTTGAGTCGCGCATCGAAACACTACGCGACGCGAAACCAGTCAAGGATGCTAAAACCGAATTACAGGAATGGTTACAGAGTAAACACTTGCCGCTACCAGAGTACACCGTGAAACGTATCGAGGGAGAGTCCCATCGGCAGACTTTCCATGTGGAATGTCAAGTATTGTCCCTTGGCATGAAGTCGACGGGAATTGGGTCAAGCCGGCGCGTAGCCGAGCAGGATGCCGCAGCGCAGGCTTTACTTGCGTTGGCCGACAGTGGCTCTGGGTTGTATGCCAAGGACGTAAGGAAATGAATACTGAATTTCGCTGTGGCACTATAGCAATCGTGGGCCGCCCAAATGTTGGCAAATCGACGTTGCTCAATCACCTCGTCGGCCAAAAAGTGAGTATTACGTCCAACAAAGCACAAACGACACGCCACCGTATCACTGGAATCCTGACAGATAAAACGGCACAGTTCCTTTTTCTTGATACACCCGGTTTTCAGAAATCCCACGATAACGCGCTCAACCGCGTCTTGAACCGAACAGTTAGCCAGACCGTAATAGATGCTGACGTCGTGGTTGCGATCGTCGAGGCAATACGTTTTTCCGAAGCCGATGCGCTCGTTCTGAAACAAGCAGCTGGCAGTGCCCATCTCATTCTTGCTATCAGCAAGTGTGATCGTGTGAAGGAAAAAGCAAAACTATTCAATTTCTTGAGCGAGATGCAAACTAAGGCCAATTTTGTTGCCATGGTACCAATTAGTGTGAAGCAAAAACAGACATTGGACGAGTTGAAAAAGGTCATCCGGGAAAACCTTCCTGTAGCGCCACCAATCCATGATGCCGAGCAGTTCACGGACCGCTCAGAGCGATTTATGGCATCAGAATTCATACGTGAGAAAGTTTTTCGCCAGTTAGGTGATGAACTGCCGTATGCCGCAAACGTGATGATCGACAAATATGAAGAAGTTGGCGAACTTAGAAGGATTTTTGCCAGCATCGTAGTTGAGAAGACTAGCCAAAAAGCCATTCTCATCGGCGAGAAAGGCGAACGATTGAAGCGAATTGGAACCGATGCACGAAAGGAAATGGAAGCGAGCTTCGGTTGCAAGGTGTATCTGGAACTTTGGGTACGCGTCAAAAAAGGTTGGGCGGACGACGGTGCGCTAATCCGTCAGTACGGTTATGAATGATTTGTCCCAGCGGCCGTCGCAGGCGGACGGTGAATTAGAACTTCCGAAACAGCGACGGCCATTCATTGGCCAGTCAGATGCGGGATTTGTTTTACATACCTACGCCTACCGTGAAACCAGTTTGATCGTCGAAACATTTACGCGTACACATGGCCGTGTTGTGATGGTCGCGAAGGGAGCGAAGCGGCCTCAAGGGACATTGAGGGGCATGTTGAATCCATTCCAGGGCCTTATCTTCACATGGTTCGGGAAAAGCGAGATGAAAACCCTGAAGTCGGCTGAACAGGAAAAAATTATTCCGCAACTTTCTGGTGCCGCGCTGCTGTCAGCATTTTATTTGAATGAGCTTTTGCTAAAGCTTGTGGCGCGGGAAGATCCGCATGAACTGCTATTCGATGTATATGCGGCGACGATAGCCTCGCTCTCGATGTTACCGGCCGAAGATCGTCCCGCGCGCGAGATCGCTCCGATCCTGCGCCAATTTGAAGTGACGTTGCTACAAGAGCTCGGATACGCGCTACAGCTTCGGGAGGAAACGGACAGTCACACTCCAATTTCTGCTGATGGACAGTATTTTTATCTTGTTGAACGTGGGCCCCTGGCAGTAGGCTTGATCGCCCGCCAATCGAGCCCGGCATACGGACTGCAGTTGCAAGGCAAGACGCTTTTGGACATGGCTTGTTGCGAATATGGCGACCCGCAAACACAGACGCAGTCAAAACAGTTGATGCGCATGATGATCAATCACCTGCTCGGCGACAAGATTCTTCACACCCGTCAGCTGATACGGGAAATGCGTTGACAAATACTCTTTGGCACTCATGGCAAGATTAAGCGTTAATCTGAATAAAATAGCGCTGATCAGGAACACGCGAGCGCTGGGAATACCTAGCGTCGTGCGCGCCGCGCGTACTGTGATCAGTGCGGGCGCGGACGGCATCACCGTACATCCCAGGTCGGATGGCCGCCACGTGCGAGCGGACGATGTGGACGAATTGGCAAATTTGCTCAAAGCCACGCCGGAAGTCGAGTTTAACGTCGAGGGCAATCCATTTCACAATTTGCTTGAATATGCGCGGCGGGTACGTCCCCATCAATGTACGCTCGTGCCGGATGAAAGCGGACAGTTCACATCGGACCATGGCTGGGACCTGCCAAAGGATGGTGCGAGATTAACGCCAATCGTGGCCGAATTGAAATCGCTTGGCATACGTGTAAGTGTTTTCATGGACCCTCTGCCCATCGCAATGCAAATGGTACACACGTTAGGCGCTGATAGGATTGAGCTATATACAGAGCCCTATGCTCAAGCGTTTGGCACGCTAAATCAAGCTTCTGCGCTAAAAAGATATACCGACACTGCGGCGGCGGCGCGGCTTGCTGGATTGGAAATAAATGCCGGACACGATCTCAATCTTGACAATCTGCCCGAGTTTGTAAGGGCAATTCCGGATTTGAAGGAAGTTTCAATCGGTCATGCACTCGTTTCCGATGCGCTGGAGTTTGGGTTGGCAGAAACCGTAAAGCGCTATCTTGCCGCAGCTCGCGGAGGGTGATTGATTTACGGAATTGGTACCGACTTGGTCAATATCAAGCGCATCGAGGACGCGTTGTTTCGTTTTGGTGATCGCTTTCTGCATCGGATCCTTAACGAGGAAGAAGTGGCCGAGTATGCTCAATCGTCGCAACCGGCGCGTTTTTTAGCTAAGCGCTTTGCAGCGAAAGAGGCATTTTCCAAGGCTTACGGTACCGGGATTGGCGAAAATGTAGGTTGGCATGACGTTCAAGTGGCGCATGATGCGTTGGGTAAACCTTTGATTCAAGCCAGCCCCACGCTTCGCGAAAAATTGCTGGCACAACAAATTATCCGCACGCATATATCCATTACAGATGAAGCGGAGCAGGCACTGGCGTTCGTTGTAATCGAAAAGTCAGACCTCTAACTGCTTGATGAGAATCTAATGACATTAAGTATTCCATTGGGGCCTGTAATGGCCGACGTTGGTGGGCTGGAACTCGTTGCAGATGATATAACGCGACTTCAGCACCCGTTGATTGGTGGCGTGATCTTGTTTGCACGCAACTTTTCCTCGCCTGAACAGCTAAAAACGTTGACTGCAGGCATCCATGAGCTGCGGGAGCCCCCCTTACTGATAGCCGTTGACCACGAGGGGGGAAGGGTACAGCGTTTCCGGGAAGGCTTTACCCAAATTCCCCCGATGCGCCTGCTCGGATTGCAATGGGATGTTTCGCGTCAGGATGCCACTCACTTATCCGAAAACGTCGGTTACGTCATGGCATCAGAACTTATCGCCCACGGCATTGATTTCAGCTTTGCGCCGGTGCTGGACGTAGACTGGGGTGAGTCTGGCGTGATCGGTGACCGCGCATTTCACAAAGAACCGGTAGCGATTGCCGAACTTGGCAGCGCGTTGATCGCTGGGATGGAAAAAGCAGGTATGGGCGCGGTGGGTAAGCATTACCCTGGGCACGGTTTTGTCCGTGCCGACTCACACCATGAGGTTCCGATTGATGAACGCAGCTTTGAAGAAATCAACCAGGCGGACCTAATTCCATTCAAATTGCTTGCCGAACAGGGGTTGAGAGCGGTGATGCCTGCACATGTAATCTACCCATTGGTTGATTCGAAACCTGCCGGCTTCTCGTCAAAATGGCTGAAGGAAATTCTCCGCGGAGAGATAGGATTTGATGGCCTGATTTTCAGCGACGACCTCTCTATGGAAGGCGCGTCTACTGCAGGCAGTGTCACGCAACGTGCCTACGCGGCGCTGAATGCAGGCTGCGATATGGTGCTTTTGTGCAACGACCCCGTCTTGGCTGATGAACTCCTGCAGGGCTTATCAGCGGATGGCATCTTGCCGGGTGCCGATTTGTCCCGTCGGTTGCAAAGCATGCGTTGCAATCCGGGCGCGCGCAGTGAGTCGAAATACCAGGAGGCGCGCAACACGACACTGTTACTTGCATCAGCCACACCAACTTGATTCCCGCTGCGCTGTCTTGCGACATATTTTGCCGTATCGTTGATAATTTTGGCGATATTGGGGTGACATGGCGACTTGCGCGGCAATTGACGCTGGAGCATTGCGTAGTTGTTCGATTAATTGTCGATGATCTCTGTACTTTTAACAGGATCGAACCAGCGATTGATGTTTTGCTCCGAACCCAGTTTGTAAACGGCGTCAGGGTATTAGACTGGGCTCAGGCAATGAATATTGAACCTGCTGACATCGTCATTGAAGCATTTGCCGTCAACTTGCCACTTCTTTATATCGACGCCATCGCACAAAAAGCTCAACCGCCACTATGGATCAACCTGGAGTACTTGAGCGCAGAATCATGGGTCGGCGAACACCATTTGCTGCCCTCGCCGCATCCGAAACTGTCGCTCACAAAGTACTTCTTTTTTCCGGGATTTACGCCCAATACGGGTGGCCTCATCCGCGAGCAAAAACTGATCGCCGAACGCGAAGCATTTGTATCGTCTCGGCATGAAGACAAGTTAAATGTTCTGTTGTTCACCTATGGGAACGCCGCAGGAAGTGCCTTGCTGCGGGCGCTGGGCGCTGGTTCAAAACCAGCGCGATGCACCGTTCCGGAGGGCGAATTTGCAACGAGTTTAGAGCGTAGCCTAGCGCACAAACCTGATCTGGTCTCCAAAGTCGAAACTGAAACTATTGCGTTCACATCCCAAGAATCATTCGACCTCTTGCTTTGGCGGCACGATGTTCTTTTTGTGCGCGGAGAGGATTCGTTTGTTCGGGCGCAATGGGCTGCAAAGCCGTTTGTCTGGCAGGTTTACCCGCAAAGTGAAGGAGCGCATTGGCTGAAAATGGACGCTTTTCTATCGCTCTATTGCGACGGACTTGAGCCTGATGCAGCGTTGGCTATGCGTGAGCTTTGGCGCGCGTGGAATGCGGAAGACGATGCCAACATCGAGTCGGCATGGCGAGGATTTATCGATCACCTCCTAACACTGCAGGCGCATGCAGTGGTTTGGTCTGGGAAGCTCGCGCGAATGCCTGATTTGGCAGCTAACTTATTGAGTTTTTACAAAAAAAACACTAAAATTTAGGGCTTTGCTGGCTTCCATTGACGGCAGTCGAATTCCCCCACACAAGTATCGAGATCAAAAAATGAAAATTGCACAAGAACTCCGCGTTGGCAACGTCGTGATGATCGGCAAGGACCCAATGGTCGTGCTGAAAGCTGAATATAGCAAAGGTGGCCGCAACGCCGCTGTGGTCAAAATGAAGTTCAAGAATCTGTTGACATCTTCGGGCATGGAAACCGTATACAAAGCAGACGACAAATTTGATGTGGTGCAACTGGAACGCAAAGAAGTTACCTACTCTTACTTTTCAGATCCGCTCTACGTATTCATGGACGGCGAATACAATCAGTTTGAAGTTGAAGGCGAGAACATGGGCGACGCTCTCAATTATCTGGATGACGGTATGGCCTGCGATGTCATCTTTTACGATGGCAAGGCAATTTCCGTTGAATTGCCGACATCGGTCGTCCGCGAAATCGAAACTGAACCCGCTGTGCGCGGTGATACCTCTGGCAAGGTGCTCAAGCCGGCCACGATCAAGCCGACGAATTTCAAGGTATCGGTACCGCTATTTTGTGGAAGTGGCGACAAAATTGAAATCGACACGCGCACGGGTGAATACCGTCGCAGGGTCTAAAAACGAAACTTGCAATCACATTATTATCGAAGGGCACGGTAATCCGTGCCCTTTTGTCCTTTCGCACCGTGACCTCATGACAACAAAAAGCGTGACCCAGCGTGCAATAGCCTACCGAGTCACTTGCCGAGATTGCTCACGACTCACCACTTTCTTGGACGACGTAAAACAAAAATACCCCAGCTATTTTTGCAAACCTGTACCTTCGTTTGGCGTTGTCAAGCCGAAGTTCCTGATAGTTGGCCTTGCGCCGGGATTGCACGGCGCGAATCGCACAGGGCGTCCGTTTACTGGTGATGACGCGGGCGAGTTACTATTCCGCACGATTCACAAATTTGGGTTTGCGGACAGAGTGCCGTCCAATCCACTAGATGACAGCGTTAAGCTAATCGGTTGTCGCATCACCAACGCAGTCAAGTGCTTGCCGCCGCAAAACAAACCCAATACATCAGAAATACGCGTTTGTAATCAATATCTGCGATCGGAATTGGCTGGGACTGCACCGCAGAGCGTCATCCTGGCACTTGGTGGTATCGCACACAGCGCAGTATTGATGGCGGCCGGGTTGAAGCCGAGCGCAATCAAATTTGCCCATGGCGCGCGCCATTTTTTGGCCGGCGACCGGGTGCTATTTGATAGTTATCATTGCTCCCGCTACAACATCAATACCCGCAGACTGACGGAGTCCATGTTTCACGACGTATTCCAGGCAATTTGTGCTGATCTGAATTCAATGCCCGCTCACCAAGCGATCACGAACAGGGTGTCAATTTGACCGGCATATCATTTGAACCAAAGCTCATTCTGGCGCAGTTGCCGAATCTGCCGGGTGTATATCGAATGAAGAACGCGGCTGGGGCAGTGATTTACGTCGGCAAAGCGCGCGATCTAAAAAAACGTGTGTCGTCTTATTTTGTGAAACAACATTCGAGCCCGCGAACAACGCTGATGGTCTCTCATATTGCTGCTATCGAAACCACTGTCACGCGTAGTGAATCGGAAGCGTTGTTGCTGGAAAACAACCTGATCAAATCACTTGCACCCCGCTACAACGTTTTGTTTCGCGATGACAAGAGCTATCCCTACATCATGGTAACCGGCCACGCTTTCCCGCAAATTCGGTTCTACCGTGGCGCGCATGTAAAGCCAAACCGCTACTTTGGGCCGTTCCCATCGACTTGGGCAGTACGCGATACTCTGCATCACCTGCAGAAAGTATTTAAGTTACGAACCTGCGATGACAGCGTCTACGCGCACCGCTCCCGCCCATGCCTGCTGCATCAGATTGGCAGATGTTCAGCACCATGCGTCGGCATGATTGATGCGGCGAACTATGGACGCGACATCACGAACGCTGAGCTCTTTCTGCAAGGTAAGGAAACTGAAGTGTTGGACCAGCTGAATGAGAAAATGGAGGAAGCCGCAGCGGCGCAGGAATTTGAAACTGCCGCCGCATTTCGCGACCAAATTCGCTCCTTGCAGCGCGTGCTAACCAAACAGTTTGTCGAGTCGTCCAGCGAGCGCGATGTAGATGTTATTTCTGCTGAAGAAATCTCAGGTACATGGTGCGTAAATCTTGTAATGATTCGCGGCGGGCGGCATCTGGGCGACAGGAGTTTCTTTCCGGCAAATGCTGTAGACGCCGATCTGCAAATCATCGTTGATGCTTTCATTGACCAGCATTACAACAAAGAAGCGCCGCCGTCTCAACTGATAATGGATGGCAAGTTGGACGTTGGTGAGTGGCAGGAGACGCTTTCCGAGAGTGCGGGCCGCCGGGTAACAATAGTCACTCGGCCTGTGGGTGAAGGCAAAATGTGGATGGCGATGGCGTCAAAGAATGCCAGATTCGCTATTGACCAGCGGTTGGCTGAGACGGCATCACAAGAGAAGAAATTATTGCTGATGCGGGAAGCTCTGGAAATGGACAGTTTGCAACGCGTCGAGTGCTTCGATATTTCCCACACGATGGGCGAGGCCACGGTGGCATCCTGTGTGGTTTTTGATCAGGGTGCCATGCAAGCGTCGCAATATCGGCTTTACAACATCGCGGGTATCACCCCCGGAGATGACTACGCTGCGATGCGTGATGTGCTGTTGCGCCGTTATACAAAAATCGCTGAACAGGCCGGGGACGAAAGCGAGCGCCGACTCAGGCCTGATTTGGTACTTATCGATGGAGGCAAAGGGCAACTTGGTATCGCAGAAGCCGTGATGAATGAACTTGGACTTGGCGATATTCAACTCATCGGTGTCGCAAAAGGGGAAGACCGAAAGCCTGGACTGGAGACACTTATTTTTGGCAATACACGGCGCGAACTGCATCTGCCGAAAGACAATCCCGGTTTTCACCTTATCCAACAAATCCGTGATGAGGCCCATCGTTTTGCCATTACGGGACACCGTGCGCGTCGCGCGAAGAAACGCAATACGTCGCGGCTCGAGGATATTAACGGAGTGGGACCAAAACGTCGCAAGGCGTTGCTGGCGCAATTTGGTGGATTGCAGGGGGTAATTTCCGCAAGTGTCGATGACTTGGCAAGCGTCGAGGGTATCAGCCGCGACATGGCTGAAACAATCTACAACGAACTTCGCGGGTGAACAGTTAGAATGCTGGCGTGACATTGAATCTACCTAACCTGCTCACCTGGCTGCGTATTGCAGCAATTCCCCTGTTCGTCGCGGTGCTATACCTTGATGACACATGGCTAACGCAGCATCAGGCAAATATCGTTGCGACATCGATTTTTGTGGCTGCGGCGATAACTGATTGGTTCGATGGTTATCTTGCTCGCAAGCTCAACCAGATGTCCGCTTTTGGTGCATTTCTCGATCCAGTCGCGGACAAATTGATGGTTGCGGCGGCGCTAATTGTCCTGGTCGAGTTGGGACGCACCGATGCAATCGTCGCACTAATCATCATTGGTCGTGAAATCACCATTTCGGCGTTGCGCGAATGGATGGCGCAATTGGGGCAGTCAAAAAATGTTGCCGTCTCGATGCTAGGCAAAGTGAAGACCGTGTCCCAACTGGTCGCAATCCCATTCTTGCTCTACGACGGCCTGCTATTTGGCACAATCGATTGTCGATTCACGGGCCGAATACTGATTTGGGTCGCAGCAGCGCTGACCATTTGGTCGATGTTCTATTATCTCAAGGCTGCATTCGCGTCAGATAGAACTACCTAGCGGCCCGTTGGCGTAATAGTTGCGTTCCAACATCGCATCAAACTCAACGATAGGCAATGCTGGGCTGAATAAATAGCCCTGAAACGCGTCGCACCCTCGCGCCGCGAGCAACTCGCGCTGAGCTTCGGTTTCGACACCTTCAGCGATAACTTCCAGATCCATCGCACTGGCGATTGCGATCACTCCTGAAACAATCGCGGCGTCTTCGCGATCAAGGAGAATATTGGCGACGAAGGTCTTGTCAATTTTAAGCGTATCAATAGGGAATCGCTTCAAGTGAGACAGGCTTGAATATCCGGTGCCAAAGTCATCAATTGCAACACGCAAACCCAATTCGCGCAATGCCTTAAGGTTCCTGCCTACACCGTCTGGATCCCGCAACATGCTGGTTTCCGTAATTTCGATCTCAATGCAATCGGGTCGGCATTGCTCCCTTGCCAGAAGCGTCTTGACTCGGTCAAGCAGATTCGTCGCTCGAAACTGTCCGGCGGACAGGTTTATTGCCAACCGCATCTCTTTATAGCCCTGATCTTGCCATCGGCGCACCTGTGCAAACGCGATATCGAGCACCCAGTTGCCAATTTCAGGCATCAGCCCGGCATCCTCGGCGAGTTGCACAAATTCACTCGGCATCACAAGGCCGCGCGTCGGGTGATGCCAGCGCAGTAACGCTTCAGCGCCCAGGATCCGTCCGCTTTGCATCTCAATTTTCGGTTGGTAGTAGAGTTCGAACTCGTTCTTCACTAACGCTGATCGTAACGAAGTTTCCAGAAGCCGCATTGCCGTTCCCTGCGCCGCGAGATCGCCTGAAAAAAATTGAAAGGTATTCTTGCCTAGCTCCTTGGCGCGGTACATTGCCATATCCGAATTTTTTAGCAATGCCTCAACGTCGTCAGCGTCATCCGGGAATACGCTTATGCCGATAGATGCGGAAACATGAATTTCGTGACCTTCAATATTTGTCGGATGCCGAATTTCATCAAGTATTTTTGCCGCGACGATACGTGAGGGGGCAAGGTCTGGGAGATGTTCCAGAACCACCATGAACTCATCACCCGATAGCCGCACAAGAAAGTCGCAATCGCGAAGGGTACGTTTCAATCGCTCCGCAATTTCGCAAAGGAGTTCGTCTCCAATGCGGTGGCCGAGTGTGTCATTCACCTCCTTGAAACGATCCAGGTCAATGAACAGGGCAGCTACACTTGTGCCGCTGCGACGTGCGCGCGATATTGCCTGCTGCATGCGGTCATGCAACATTGCGCGGTTCGGCAAATTGGTCAGGTCATCGTGTGTAGCCTGATAGACAAGTCGTTCTTCTGCCAACACCCGCGTGGTGACATCTTGCACCAGAGAAAGAATTGAAACGATCTCGCCAGATTCATCACGCAGACTTGAGTTGTACCATTCGCACCAAATAACTTGTCCATCCCTGCGATAGTTGCGATTGAGGTTTGTCGCGCGGGGATGCCCCATTTCCGTCAAACGCATGCCCATCGCCGCAAATTGCTGATCATCGCCCTCCACAATAAAGCGCCAATCGAGATAATTCTTACCAAGTACTTCGCTTTCAGGCCAGCCAAAAATCCTCTCCGCCTGGGGAGACCAACGCCTTACCTGAAATTCCCGATCCCACTCGATGACGGCGAGTGGCGAGTTTTCAAAATGCGATGTCAGCATCCAATTGGCGCGGCGCAGCTCCAACTCGGTTCGCTTTAACTCATCGATGTCCGTACCAACCACGTAAAGTCCTTGAACTTTGCCTTTTGGGCCCATGTCGGGCACGGTACGAACCCGATGCCAGCGCGGACCGCTACCCACAGTGGCAACAAGACGTTCATAAACCACCGTTTCTCCCTCGAGCGCGCGTTTCACGAACGGTGCTGCAAGGTCCGCCGCTTCGCGTCCAAGTACTTCTTCACTGGTCTGGCCGATGACTTCGTGACGCGCTTTACCCCGTTGCGTAAGGAATGTATTGTTGACAAACTTGTAGCGACGGTCCACGTCCAAATAGGCAACCGACTCTGGAATATTGTCCGTAAATAGCCGTAACTGGCGTTCTTGCTGCTGCAGGCTTTCACGCATGATGACGTCATCGTGAATGTCGGTTAGTACGGTGTAAATCCCTACAACGGTACCATCGTCGCGTTTGTCGGGAACGAGATGCCCACGCATCCAGCGAACACCCTTGTTGGGGAAATCGGCAAGTCGTTCGTAGGTAGTCGAACGGCCGCTCATTGCAGCAGCGATATACGGCTGAACTGCTGCAACGACATTGGTACCAAATGCATCCTCTACAGTTTTCCCGAGGACATCGCACTCTTTCAAACCCAGCCACTCCTCGCCGGTTTTGTTATAGAAACAAACGCGTCTGTCGGCATCGATATAGCTGATGGGGAGTCCGATGTTGTCGGTGATGAGTCTGAGCTGACGTTCACGATCAATGATTTGCTGCTTCAACTGGTGATCGCGCTCAATATCGGTGATGACGACGTAGACACCGCAGACGTCACCGTCCGATGTCCGATCTGGAAAAATATTCACGCGAACCTGTCCCGGCTGCCGGGCAGGATAGCTTGCATAGCGTTGGTAGGTAACAGCTTCGCCCGCAAGCGCTCGCGCAGCAAATACCTCAATTTCCGAAAATTGTTGTTCACCGATTACTTCGGACCAATGTTTACCGATAATCTGGCTTTCCTCTCGGCCGAACCAGTCACAGGCAATTTGGTTAACGTAAAGATATCTGAGTTCGCGATCCGATTTGGAAAGCGGCATATCGACGCTGTCCATCATTGAACGAATTTCGAGTTCTTTGCGAATCAATGTTTGTCGTAACTGGTAGTCATCTTCTATATCGTTGCCGACGATATAAACGCCTGCAATGCGTCCATCATCCAGTACGTCCGGCAGGAACTCCATGCGGACGTGCCTTCTGGAGCCTACGAGCGCCATTGAGAGTGCTTCCACGCTTTGCATTTCGCCCATCAGGCATCGCTGTACAAATGGCAGGTAGAGCTCGTAGGTATCCCTTGGCAGAACACGCCCGACATGTTTGCCAACCAGACCCGGATCATGATTGTCAATCCAGTTCCTGAATGGTCTATTCATAAACCGCAACAGCAGGCCGCTGTCTATGTACAGAATAGGGCGTCCGGTGTCGTCGGTGAGGTGGCGCAATAAACGTTCCCGCTCGATGAACGCATCATCCAGGCTTTTCACATCCTGTATCTGCGTCATTTGTGCGACGATCACAATTAATTTGCCGTCAACGCCTAGAACAGGAACGTATGAGACGCTGATCCACTTTTGATCGCCAGCAGGACTCAGCCACAGGCGCGTAAAGTTAACCGTCACGGCTTGGCTAATTGCGTGGTCAAGATACAGTTTTGCAACCTCATAGCCTGGTGCAGATACGAGGTCGCCAAGATGCACGCCGATGACGTCCTGTGCGCGCCGATCAGTGAGGTCGAGATAGGCTTGATTGGCCATGACAATTCGTTCGTCGGTCGTGATCAAACAAACTGGCGTACCCAAGGAATGCAGTCCTGGCACGAGCGATTGAATTTCTGGCTGTAGCGATTCGAGCGAGAATTGGCTGTTGGGTGTCAAGGGAAAATAGCTTCAGGAAATTAGTGTTGGGCTTCTCCGGCGAGCCCAAT
The DNA here is from genome assembly GCA_026786225.1 of Burkholderiales bacterium. Taxonomy (GTDB): domain Bacteria; phylum Pseudomonadota; class Gammaproteobacteria; order Burkholderiales; family Usitatibacteraceae; genus UKL13-2. Next base: position 13,945 of record JAJAYN010000501.1, read on the forward strand.
TGCATGTCAGATAGTAATATGAATCCATTTTTTAGCACCCAAAATTAAACGCGCGGCCACAATCGTAGCGTTGACGCATTCTTGTTTTGCGCTATAATGCGGCCTTACGCGGGAATAGCTCAGTTGGTAGAGCGCAACCTTGCCAAGGTTGAGGTCGAGAGTTCGAGACTCTTTTCCCGCTCCAAAATACTTCGGGGAAGGTTCTATACCTTCCCCGATTCATTTGAGCCATCAGGTTTGCGGCTTCGATGGCGGGTTAGCAAAGTGGTTATGCAGCGGATTGCAAATCCGTAGACATCGGTTCGATTCCGGTACCCGCCTCCAACAATCCCACCGCGACCGCGTCCATTTCGTTCAAATCCCGTAAAATTTGGATTGCATTTCGGTCGTAGCGATTGCCCGGGTGGTGAAACAGGTAGACACAACGGACTTAAAATCCGTCGCCCTTTAACAAGGCGTACCGGTTCGATTCCGGTCCCGGGTACCAAATCAATGACTTATTGATATTTTGGGTGTGGCTCTCCAATCTTCAACGCAGTCGAAAATCAGGCGGGCGACGGCACCGTGACAGCAGTTGAGTTCGCTAGTATTGGGGCCCACAATAAACGCAATGTGCGGCCGCGCGTTCACTGGCCCAGCGAAGCGCAGCGGCGGAGCGCGAAATCAAGGCGCTGATCCTTGAATCGGTAAGCACCTTGGAGGAAGCCAATTTGCGCGTAAAAAGCGCCAGTGACGCGATCGGCGAGATGGCCAACGGCGTCCAACCGCGCGTCAAAATTCATGGCCGACATCGCCGTACTACCACCGAGAAAACAGCTGGCACTTAACAGGTAAGCGAGACCATCGTACAGATGGAGCAGGTGGCGGAGCGAAACGCAGCAATGGTCGAGCAGCCTTCGGCTTCGGCACAATTGCCCAGTGAACAGGTCGAACGACTTCTGCACCTCATCGCGCGTATTCGCTTACCGGATCCGGCATAACGGTTCCGGGGCGCAATCTGGCAGCGCATCGAAGCTACAAACTATCGGGAGACATTAACCCACTCCCACAATTCGCAGACGCTTACCCATTGTGGAATTAGGCGGTCTGCGACAGGGTCATTCAAAACTGGCACCGTACGTTAAAAGAACACCAGCGCTAACAACCAGAGGGATTAACCGAAAAAGTTTGCGTAAAACAATACATCCTAGCGCTCTAGCCATCTGGGAACGGTTGTTTGATCGCCGGTTGCGCAATGACATTGCCTGTTGTCATCACGGCTACATTTGTTTTAGATAGGGTTATGGCCCGCAGCGAATCATTGGCAGAAATTCCGTACAAACGCGCCGATCGTTTTTAACTTCAAGGAAATTATATGCACATCCGTAATCGTCTTTTCAACAATACGTCTCGTGCCATCATCTGCCTGACTAACGTTGGTTCAGGTCTTACACATAAAATGCTTCTCGCCGCCACAATTGTCTCGGTCGCGTTATGTGCGTGCGGAAAATCGGAGGTGTCAATTTCGACGGCAGATCGCGTCAAAATAGTGGAAGAGAAACAGAAAATTGATCCGAAGTTTTATCTGGAAAAGAAGACCACTGAAGCAACGTCAAACAAACCGCCCGATGTCGCGCCCGTAGTGCCGGCCACGGCTCAGGCCGAACAATCCAAAGCGTCGGCAAAAATGTAAACGAAGCGACGCATTGTAGTTTTTACACGACTTGGATCGCAGCGGGACGGTCACAGGGCCTTTTCACACCGCTTCGATCAAAAGTAGATTGGCGTGGTGCGTTAGCGGAGAGGCCAACGTTTGATGACATGGTCTTTGCAAAAGTGGAAACTCCTTTATCCACGTGCATTTCCAGCCAATTGCTTGAAACACCCCGCCAATGTTTGTGTCGCACAATTTTTCTGCATTCATGACCGCGCTGCAATGCGTGCGATATTGCCCGGCGTAAGCCAAGCGCATCCATGCGCGACCAATCCGCACCATTAAGCGAGGAGAAAAGCATGAAAGAACATTTCGATGTCATCGTCATCGGCGCAGGACAGGCAGGCCCACCCTTGGCGGCGCGCTGCAGCAAGCAGGGTCTCAAAGTGGCCGTGATCGAGCGTGATCAGTTGGGCGGCACCTGCGTGAACAACGGCTGCATTCCCACCAAAACGCTGATCGCTTCCGCACGTGTTGCGGCGCTGGCTCGGCGGGCGTCCGAATACGGCGTGATGCTTAATCAGCCGCTGCGCATCGACATGCCAGCCGTCAAAGCACGCAAGGATGCGATTGTGCAGGCGTCGCGAACTGGCGTCACCGACTGGATGGCGAACGCAAAGAATGTCAGCGTGATTCGCGGCCAGGCTCGCTTCACCGGGCCGCGTGATGTAGCGGTTTCCGGCCGCGCGCTATCGGCGGAGAAAATTTTCATTAACGTCGGTGGCCGCCCATCGACCCCGAAGCTCGCCGGAATCGAGGGCGTGAACTATCTGGACAATATCTCGATGATGGATGTGGACTTTGTCCCTCAGCATTTGATCGTCATCGGAGGCAGTTACATCGGGCTGGAGTTCGCGCAGATGTACCGGCGCTTCGGTGCAGAGGTCACAGTCTGCGAAATGGGCCCACGACTGATTGGCCGCGAAGACGAGGATGTCTCCGCTGAAGTCCGCGCGATTCTCGAACGTGAAGGCATCGCGGTTCGCACTGGCGCGACTTGTCTTGCCGTGGAACAGCGCGATGGCGGCATCAGCGTCGGTGTCGCTTGCGACAGCGGCGCCCCAAAAATTGCCGGTTCACATCTGCTGCTGGCCACTGGACGCACGCCGAACACCGATGCTCTGGGACTTGAGCATGCCGGTATCGCCGTCGATGCGCGTGGCTTCATCACCGTGAACGACAAGCTCGAAACGAATGTAACAGGTGTCTATGCACTGGGTGATGTCAATGGTCGTGGCGCGTTCACGCATACCTCGTGGAACGACTACGAAATCGTGGCGGCAAATTTGTTTGATGGCGACAACCGGCTTGTCACCGACCGTATTCCGACCTACGCGCTCTTCACCGATCCGCCGCTGGGCCGCGTCGGGTTGAGTTTCAACGAGGCCCGCGCAACGGGCAGGCCGGTGCTCACCGCCAAGATGCAGATGACGCGGGTGGGGCGTGCGCGTGAAGCCGGCGAGTCGCAGGGCTTCATGAAAATCGTCGTCGACGCAGAAACCAAACGCATCCTCGGGGCTGCATTGCTCGGGCTATCCGGCGACGAGGTGGTGCAGTCGATTCTGGAAGTGATGTATGCCGATCAGCCTTACACGCAGATTAGCCGGGGTGTGCATATTCATCCAACGGTGACGGAGTTGTTGCCAACCCTGCTAGAAGGATTGAAGCCGCTCGAATAACATTTGCCCGACACCTCAAGCGACTGAAATGGCGACGACCAGAAATTCCGTGACTAGCAGGGTGATCGCGCTAATCAACCAGCTACGTAAATGCCTGGACTGGCGAATGCCAAATGAGGTCTGGGCAGAGTTGCTTAAGAAAACGTTGCATTAAGATCCTGAGCCGGCCGGGCGGCATGGCAAACTCCAACACCGGCGGGCCCTGTGGCAGCTTTTCAGTCTGGAACGCCCGCCGAATGGCGATCTAGGTATTTATCGTCATGCATCTCGTCAAATTGATCGATGTCGACAGCGCTTCGAGCCGGCTGGTCGAGCCAACCATTCTTCAAACTGGATCGATCCGTTCAGGCGGCGGAGGCGGCTCTTTCTCACCCTCCGCCACCCACGCTTGCATCAGCGTGTATGCAACCGCCAGCACAACCGGGCCAACGAAGATGCCGACCAGGCCAAAAGCGAGCAAGCCACCGATAACCCCCACAAAGATCAGTAGTAGCGGCAGGTCGGCCCCCATGCGTATGAGCATAGGCCGCAGAATGTTGTCGAGTGTGGCGACGACGACACTGACGACGAGCAGGAACGTGCCCAAGCCGCTGTCGCCGCTCCAGTAAAGCCATACGACAGCCGGAATCAACACCAGCAACGGTCCCACTTGCGCGAGACAAAGGACGAACATTACGATTGTGAGGATTCCGGCGAAAGGAACGCCGGCGATTGCAAGGCCGATACCGCCGAGTACCGATTGCACGACAGCGGTGACGCCAACGCCGAGTGCGACCCCGCGTATCGCCTGACCTGCAAGGATGACGGTATCTTCGCCATGCTTGCCCCCCAAACGGCGCCCCATTCGCAACAACATGTCGGCAGCAGTCTCGCCCTGCGCATACATTATTGCGGCGAGTGCCACGACCAGCAGCCCCTGCAGCATCACAAAGCCAACGGTACCCGCTTCTGCGACCAGCCAGCGCGCAAATTGCACGGCATAGGGTTGAACCTTAGGCCACAGGTCCTGGGTGCCGGCCGTCGCTGCCTCCTCCCAGAATAAAACGATCTTCGGGCCCACCAGGGGCAGCGAAGCGATCCACACAGGCGGTGTCGGCATGCGCAGCCGGGCCAGTTGCTTTGCGGTCTCGACAATGTCGTCGGCGTTATGGACCAGAGTGATGATCGCGAGTGTTACCGGCACCACAAACAACAATAACAATGCTAGCGTCATACCCAGCACGGCTGGCAGCCGCCGTCGCCACAATCTCGCCTCCAATCTTTTCATCAGCGGCCATGTCGCCACGACGATCGTGGTAGCCCAGATGGCTGGACCAATAAACGGGCGCAATACCCAGAATGCAGCCAGGATGAGGCCGCCAATAAACAGTACGCCCAGCGTGTTGCGCGCCAGATCGGAACGGACTTCAGACATGTAGCAGGGCTCCGGAACAGGGTGAATACGGAAAATCCATCGTTCTCAAGCCAAGTATCTCACCCTGCGCCGGTTTGGCGAAAAGCGAGTTTCAAGATTTGCGTTCGTTGCAGCCAGTGCGATGCCTGCGTGTCACACGCTGCACCAGACGTTCATTCCCCTGTGGCCGGCTGCACGACTTGTTCGCTTTGAGCTGCGTCACCCGCCAGCACCATCGGCCCGCTTCCCGACAACGATCGAGATAGTGATAGATCACCGGCGTGATGTAGAGCGGTAGAGCGTGGTAATTTGCGAGAACAAGAGGCCACCTACTACCGCCACACCTAGCGGCCGTCGCAATTCCGCGCCGGCACCCAGACCCAATGCGATCGGCAGCGCGCCCATCAGGGCGGCGAGCGTCGTCATCCTGACCGGCCGAAAGCGCAACAGGCACGCGTGCGTATCGCCAACTGCGGTGTCATGCCCCTGGTTTGTTGAGCGTCGATGGCAGAGTCGATCATCGAATTGGCGCGTTCGCGATCAATATCGAATCGTGCCTGCAGTCCTTTCAGCTACGCGTCACTGGTGACGTCGCGAAACAACGACTTATTGCGCATGAGATTGATCATGCCGTAAGTGGCGATACTGCAAATTCTCTTTTGATAAACCGAGTACGTTAATCCTCTGTCTAGCAATGTCCGCAAACGAGTTCAATCAATTTTCGCACCGGATTGCCTCGCTACTTCCGCCCATTTGATAATATCTGCCTTCAGCATTACCAACGCATCATCAGGCCTGTTGGCAACGACCTCTGCACCTTGGAGCGCAAAACGTGCCTGCAGTTCCGGCCCGCCAAGGACTTTGACCGCAGCCGCGTTCAATC